>JBOFTG010000034.1:0-1707 GCA_051651945.1 Fusobacteriaceae bacterium
TATAGGTAAAAATATTGAGAAGTTCAATTGCAATAATCTAACTCTTATAGAAGGTAGAGCACCAGAGATGATTCCGAATATAAGTTATGATAGAATGTTTATTGGTGGATCAACTGGATCTATGAAGGATGTTCTCTTACATTTTCTGAAAAATGCAAAAGTTGGAGGAATAGTTGTAATTAATGCTATCGCATTAGAGACAATGAGCCAAGTTCTCTCTCTTCTAAAAGAACTTAATTTTTCAGAGATTGAAGTATGCAATGTTGCAGTAAGTAGAGGTAGAAAGGTTGCTGGATATACTATGATGTATGGAGAAAATCCTATCTTCATAATTTCAGCTCAAAAGGGGGATGAGTAGTTTGAATAAATTTTATGGTATCGGTGTAGGAGTGGGAGACCCTTCTATGTTAACATATAAAGCTGTTACTGTTTTAAAAAAATTGGATGTTGTAATACTACCGGAAGCTAAGAGTGGAGAGGGAAGTACAGCTTACCAGATAGCGAAAGAGTTTTTAAAAGATGAGGTAGAGAAAGTTTTTTTAGAGTTTCCAATGGTAAAAGATTTGGATATAAAGATTGCATCGAGAAAGAGAAATGCTGTTGTAATTGAAAAACTATTATCTGAGGGCAAGAATGTTGGTTTTTTAACAATTGGAGATCCTATGATATATAGTACTTTCTCATATGTTTTAGAGCATCTAAATCCAGAAGTTGAGATGGAGTGTATCTGTGGGATACCAACATTTGTAGATATGGCATCACTTTTAGGAATCCCTCTTACTTTGGGGGATGAGTCTTTGAAGATAGTATCACTAAACCCATCACTTGATCTTATCTATGAGATAGAGAGTGCTGACAATATTGTATTTATGAAACTATCTAAAAATTTCGATAGACTCAAAGAAGCACTTATCCAAACTGGTCATATAGATAATGCCATTATAGTTTCAAACTGTGGAAAAGAGAATCAGAAGATATTTACAGATATTAATAATACCAGAAGTGAAGAGATTGAATATTTCTCTACAATGATATTAAAAAAAGGGGGAATTTCAAAATGGAAAAAGTCTACTTTATAGGTGCGGGTCCAGGAGATCCAGATTTAATAACAGTAAAAGGAAAAAAAATAGTTGAAAAAGCTGATATTATAATATATGCAGGTTCTCTTGTGAACCCGGGGATTATCGCTTGTCATAAAGAGGGGGCTGTAATATATAACAGTGCTGGAATGACACTTGAAGAGGTTATCGATGTTACAAAAACAGGATCTATGGCTGGTAAACTTGTAGCAAGAGTACATACAGGAGATCCATCTATCTATGGTGCAATAAGAGAGCAGATGGTTTTACTCGATGAGGCAGGAATAGAGTATGAGGTTATACCAGGAGTTTCATCATTTGTTGCATCTGCTGCTGCAATAAAAAGAGAGTTTACTCTTCCAGGAGTTTCTCAGACAGTTATCTGCACAAGACTAGAGGGAAGAACACCAGTTCCAGAAGAGGAAGCACTTGAAAAACTTGCATCACATAGAGCTTCTATGGCGATATTCCTCTCTGTGCATATGATAGGAGATGTTGTAAAAAGATTACTGACTCACTATCCAATTACAACTCCTGTAGCTATAGTTGAAAAAGCCACTTGGGAGGATCAAAGTATTATTATAGGAACTCTTGAAACAATTGAGGAGCTTGTAAAAACATCTGGAAT
>JBOFTG010000035.1:0-2097 GCA_051651945.1 Fusobacteriaceae bacterium
ACATCTAGATGCCCTGCTGAAACAGGTCCAAGTGTACTTCCACCTCTCTCATCAGAATGGTTTACAAATTCCTGATATTTTATCCCTTTCTCTTGGCAGATTCTCTTTATAACAGATGCTGATTGTGCATCCGATGTGTATGCATGGTTAGCTGCTGTTTTTATAACAAATCCCTCATTTAATTTTGGTCTATTCGTTATATCTGCTTTTCCACCTTTAGCTGGGTGTACTGCATGTGCTCCATCAACAGAGATCATAAAAGATTTATAGATTGCTTGGTAAAACTCCTCTTCTGTTTTTCCTAAAGAGTTTGCAACTCTCTTAAGTGAATTTAAAAGAAGATTAGAGTCAGCTCCCTGCTTACTTCTTGATCCAACCTCTTCATTATCGAAGCAAGCTAAAACATTTATTCCGTCAACAGAGTTAGATTCTATTAATCCATTAACCCCTGCAAAAGCTGAAGCTAGATTATCTATCTTGCTTGTCAATATCAGATTATTTTCAGCACCAAAAACTCCACCTGGATTTCTATCATATAGGAAAAGCTCCATATCAAGTATCTCTTCTTTTTCAATTCCACACTCTTTTGCTATTAGATTCATCAGATAGTTCTCTTTTGTAAAGCTATCATTTAATAAAGAAACTACAGGTAGCATATCAAATTGTCTGGATAGTTTAACTCCATCATTAACTTCACGATTTTGATGTATCGCAATATTTGGAATCACCATAAGATTACGATCTATATCCACAAGTTGTGTAATTGGTTCAAAAACAGATTCACCTTTTTTTAAAACTCTTCCAGCTAGAGATAGGGGTCTATCTAACCATGTATTTAATATAGGTCCTCCATAAACTTCTGTATTAAATCTTACATAACTTCCCTCTGAGATAGTTTCAGGCATCGGTTTAATTTTGAATCCTGGTGTATCTGTATGGTTACAAGAAAGTTTGAAAAATAAGTTTTTCATATTTTCAGGAAGTGTGAAAGCTATAAGTGTTGAATCATTTCTCTTAAAAAAATACTTTCCACCTAATTTAATCTCCCACTTATCTTGAAGTTTAAGTTCTGAGAATTTATTTTCTAAAAGAACCTTTTCTATCTCAAGAACCGAATGAAAAACCGACTTACTTTTTTCTGTAAAACTAATGAAATCTTTAATAAAATTCTTCTTCATAACATCTCCTAATACCTTTTATAGTTTCAGCTGTTTAGCAAAATTTTTTGATAAGTTGGAAATAGAAAATCCAACAAGCCTTATATTTTCAAAATCTTCCAATTCTGAGATAAGTTTATCCAAGCTCTCTCTTATTACTTTATATGAATTTGTGTAACTCCCTAAAGATGCTGAACGAGTGATTGTTTTAAAATCACTGTAACGAATCTTTATATTTATTGTCTTCGAAAAAGTTTTTTCCTCCATCATCCTATCATATATTTTTTTAAAAAGCTGGTCAAATTCAAGAAGAATTCTCTCCTCTCCTTGCAATGAATCTCTATATGTATTTTCACTTCCTATGGAGTGAGTTTTTCTTATATAGTCAACCGGAGAGTCATCTATTCCTCTGCTGTAATAATATAGCATATCTGCTCTAGAATTTCCATATTTTCTATTTAATTCTATATAAGATAATTTTCTAACTGCATTCACATTTTCTATTCCTTTTGAAAGAAGCTCCTCTCCAAATTTTTTCCCAACACCGGGAATTATCTTGATTGGTTTTTCTCCTATATATTCTTTAAACTCTTTTTCGTTATTAAAAATATAAAGTCCTGCAGGTTTATTTATATCAGATGCTATCTTAGCAGTTAGTTTATTATAGCCAATTCCTACAGAGCAAGATAATCCAGTAATCTCTCTTATTCTTTTTTGAAATTTAGTTCCAAATCTTATCTTTGAATTTTCATTATTTTCAATTATTCCAGTAAGATCTATATATCCTTCATCTTTTGCTATAAACTCTACACGGTGAGTTATTTTTAGCACAAGGGATTGAATAAGGTTGGAAACTTCTTCATAAAGTTCCATATTTACCGGTATTACTATTAGCCCAGGGCAGAGTTTTTTAGCTTCAAACACCGGCTGAGCTGAGCGA
>JBOFTG010000036.1:0-9407 GCA_051651945.1 Fusobacteriaceae bacterium
CTGTGGCAACACGATTAAAAGTCGTGTGCTCTACCAGCTGAGCTAATGACGCATTTGGAGCGGGAAACCAGGTTCGAACTGGCGACATTCAGCTTGGAAGGCTGACGCTCTACCAACTGAGCTATTCCCGCAACAAGAAAAATTATACCACATGCGATAGATTTCGTCAATAGAATATTTATTTATTTTGAAAAAAAAGATGGCAACGATTAAGTTGCCATCTTTAGTTACAAATATTATTTAGAGACAAATTCTTTTTCAATCAGTATCTTCGTTGCTTCAGCACCTTTCGATTCATTCACTAAAACTATTGGCCCTGTGCATCCCATGCCTGACTCAGCATAAATTCCTGCAACTTTTAAAACTTCAACAGCATCATCTAAATCCATAACATCCATTCCTGAGATCTGATATGTTACAATCTCTTTAGGAATGTCTGGAGCTTTTTTTATGGATTCAACTGGTTTATTTGATAATCTTATTTTTTCACAAAGTTCTTCAAATTTTGCTTTTTTTAACAGTGCACTCTCGTCAGATAATATCTTATTGTAGTTTCCACGAACAAGATCAGCTGCATAATCAATAGCACCTTTAACTACACTCACTCCTGAAGCACGAGAAACTATCATCACTTTTCTATTATAACCAATTCCAACTCCTGGCCCATATCCAAAACCTGTTGCCTCATAACTTCCACCTGTTGCAAAAGATGAGAACATCTTCATAAGAATATTTCCAGTTAAAGAATCACAAACCATCACATCAACAGATCCTGTTAAAAGATCGTTTCCTCTCATAAGTGTTCCACCATCAGCTCTGCCAGAGGTTCCAAAATTTATCCCATAACCATTTTCAGATAGATTTTTCAAAGCTCTTTCTACACCTTTTGCTCCATCAACATTTAATATTCCAACAGTTGGATTTTCTATTCCACAAGCTTTAGCCACTACATTTCCGTAGATTGCATTTTTAACCATCGCTTCTATCTTATCTGTTGAAGACGTACCAGTTGTAGTAGCTATGAAAAGTTCCTTTCCACGTGCTGGTGTTATAACTCTTCCAACAGTTGAAACTCCTATTGGAAAATTATAGTGCATAGTCACACATGCATCTATTTCAACCTTATCTAAAAGTTCCTCCATAATACTATGAGCTGTTTTTTCACACTCAGTTTCATGAGTTACTAATCCAGAATCATTTTTAGGTCCTATCAAAACAACCTCTATCCCTGGGTTTCTTGCAGCTAATTTTGCAGCCTCTAGCATATTTTCTACTCCATGCTCACTCCCAAGAGTTGTAACTCCTATCTTTACTTTTTTTCCACTAATTTTTCCCTCTATATAGTCAGCTGCTTCTAGAAAAGTTTCTCCGACCAATTTTTTTATATCCATCAAAACTCCTCCTATTTAGCCAAAAGTTGAGCTGCAAACTCTCTCATAGCCTCGGCAACTGCTTTTTTTATCTCCACATTGATATCACTATTTTCAGAAGATTTTCCTGCAACCTCTCCTGTGTTTCTCTCTAAAATAATAGATACACCATCAAAAAGATTCGTCATTCTTCCTAAGAAAAGAGATCCTTTTCCAACTATCATAGCTCTATTTAGATTTCCAGTTGTTAAATCCTCAATGGCAAACCCAAGATATGGTGCTCCTGACGGTATATGTCCCTGAGTTGGTGCCCATCCTGGCATTCCATGTTTTTCCATGAAATCATTGATTGCACCTCTCTCCATGTCACCTCTTTTTACTCCGATAGCTGCAATCATCTTATAGTTACCTTCTGGTACATCTCCAGCTCCAGCTGGTTTTGTAACATCTGGGTTTTGCATCTCAACTGAGTATTTATCAACATCTGTAACTTTAAGCCCAGCTTTTTGAAGCGGCATAGAGATTAAAGCGTTCATTACAGCTTGAGGAGATGAACCTGTTCCAACTGTATGTTTTCCCACAAGATCAGTTCTTATAACTGGGTTTACTCCATCATTTTTAGAAACTAAAACTGCAAAAGCTCCAAGTATATCTTCTAGGATTGGCAGACCTTTTTTCACATGATCTTTTCCATTCATACCAAGTTTAGCTGTGGCTCCACCTGCAACTATAACAACATTTTCATAAGTTCCAGCTTGAACCATAGAAGCCGCAGTTATAAGTGAATGAGTTGGGGCAGCACAAAATCCTCTTATGTCACAACCAGTAGCATTAACAGCTCCACACATCTCAGCTATTGCCTTAGCAAAATTTCCTCCACCTCTTTGGTTCATATCTCCACAAGCTTCTTCAGAACACTCAATTACAAAATCTACCTCTTCAGGATTTAATCCACATTTTGTAATTAGATTTCTAAATGCTATTATTCCTGAAGCTTTAACTACAAGGTTTTCAAATATTACATGAGCATTCAGATTCACATCTACATCATGAGCTTTTTTCACACATCCAACTAAAATATCGTCTTGATAAAGAGCTTCAGCATGCTGCTCATTTACAAATTTCTCTACCTCAGTAAGATTAACTCCTGTTATTTTTTCTAAATCTTTTGGATAAAAAAGATCTGAACTTTCACATTTTTTTCTTACTTCAGTTGCAAATTTCTCTTCAAGAGTTACAAGATCAAAAACATCAGATACCTTTATCATCGCAATAAATTCATCTTGAGGAACTATCTCTCCAATCTTTCCATGTCTTTTAGCCTCAACTTTTACATCCATCCAAGTTTTTCCAAGAGATTTTAACTCTTCTGGATTTATATTTCCAATATATGTCTGGTTAGGTGGATATGCCAAAACATCTTCATAACTTCTATATGAATTTCTAATATTTTTTAGATACTCTGATTCTGGATTTACAATAGCTTCTGTTGTCTGTGTTGTTCCATTATGTAATATCATATCCGGTGTATGCACTAAGGCATACGCAGCACTTTTTAAAACTGGGTAATTCATAAAATCCTCCACTTTTCCTATTATAGTTTTTCCCTAAAAAAAAATGCCTGAGAAGTGAGACACTTCTCCCTCCTCAAGCATATTTATTATTTATCAAATACAGTTTGCTCAGTTACCTCTGTTTCTAAAGCTCTTACAGCTTTTAAAACAATCTCTCTTCTAAGTTTTTTCTCCTCTAGTTGATCCAATGCTGGATTTCCTAGTGGGAATGGAATTGCTACTGCTGGAACTATTCTGTTTGCTCCAACTGTTTGTGAAATCGGTACAACTGTAGCGATATGCACAACTGGAATTCCTGTAGCTTCTATTGCTTTTACCATCGTTGCTCCGCAACGAGTACAAGTTCCTCAAGTAGATGTCAGTATAACTGCGTCAACTCCATCTGCAACTAATTTTGCAGAAAACTCTGTAGCAAAAGCTTTTGAATTTTTAACTGAAGTTCCATTTCCTACTGTTGTGTAGTAGTAAGGATAGATCTCCCCTATAACTCCCTCAGCTTTAAGGTCTTTCATTACATCTACCGGTACAACTCTATTTGGATTTATATTAGCATAAACAGGATCATATCCTCCATGTGCTGTTTGACCCATATCGTCTATTGAGTACTCTCCATACTTAGTAGCTGAAGACGCCTCTATTCTATCTGGGTTTCCTGTTGGAACTATTCCACCAGAAGTTACAAGAGCTATCTTAGCATTTTTCATATCTTTAACAGCTTTTCCAGGCTCAACTCTATCAAAACTTGGCATAGGATACTCAGTTACAAAATCAAAGTTATTCAATTTTTTAACAAGCATCTCAACAGCTCTCTGAGCTCCAATTTTCTCTGCAAAATAGTTTTTTCTAACTCCTCTTATATGGTATCCTTCCTCTTCAGGAGATAGAATCTCTTCGCCATTTACCATTTTAAGAGCAAGTTTAACCATCACAGGTGCTGCATCTTTCATACCAGCAGCTGAATCTTTAGTGCTTACTATGTGTAGATCTTTTCTAAACATATCCACACCTGGATTTTCTACATACATCGCAGTAACTACAGGAATCCCTAATTCCTCTTTTACCATTTTAGCTATTGTTCCACATGCTGCTCCATATCTTCCAGCATTAAATGCGGGTCCAGCTATAAACAGATCAGCACCTGCTTCTTTTATCATATCCATAACTATTTTTTTTGCCTCTTCCAGATTCTCGTTGAAGAAAGAATCTCCACAGATAATAGTATTTACTATCTCTGCTTCATCTTTAAATTGGGCTTGAAGAGCCATTCCAGGCCCTTTTACACCAGAAATCATCTCTGGTCTAAAATCAGCTTTCTCTTCTCCCCCAATACCTCCAAAGAACTGGTTAATATAATGAACAACTCTTAATTTTGCCATCTTATTACTCCTTATCCCCTAAATTTTTAAAGTATTATAGAAATTTGCAATGCTCTGTTCTGATTTTTCTCATCTCTTCAGAGATTCCTTCTACATCAAGAACCATCTCCATCATTCCAACCTGCTCATCATATACAGTTGGATCCACGGTATTTTTAAATTCTTCTTCTAATGCATGATAAGTAACAAGACCTAACTCTACACCTGCAAGAGCTCCTGCATATGTTGGATCTCCTATTGTTACTGTTTCAGCAGCAAGTCCTGCCGCTTCAGCTTCTGCAGCTCCGAAAACAACCACTATGTTTTCTGCTCCATGCTCATCTACTAACGCTTTTATTCTCTTCTGATTTTCCAAATCCATAGATCCTGCAGCCGTTCAGACAAAACACTCAGTAGCAGCAAACATAACTTGTGTATTTTCTGCTGTTTCAACACACTCTTTTATCGCTTCACCAGGAATACCATCTCTATCCCCAATGATAACAACTTTTTTATTATCAAAAATGTTCATTGTATCCTCCAATTTTCAAATTTTCTATTCTAACCCTAAATATTTTAGTACATCTTAGCTGTTAATCTATTAAATCCTAATTCGTTTGTAGCTCCTGTGATAACTTGTATCTCTGCTATTATAGATCCATCTGGTTGAAGTGAACCATCAAATCCTCCAGCAATAGTATCTATATAATCTACCATTCCAATCAATCTATCCATAGGTGGAAGTGTTATCATCTCGTTGGCATTTCCTCCAGTTACAACAGCGTCAGCAGCTTTATCAGCATCTGCAAGTGATTGTGAAGATCCATCTCTTCCCGCATACTCGTCAGTTACGATTACAGTTTTAACTCCTTCAGCTTCTATTTTTTTACAGTTCATTATTAGATCTGTATCTGGGTTTCCGAATCCCTCTTGAGAAACAATAGCACCATCAAGTCCTAACTGTTTACAAAGTTTAGCTGTCCAATCTGAAGATCTCATCTTGTCAGCAAGATAAACATTTTCATTTGTGATTATAACACCCATAAAGTTAATCTCTTTTCCATGTTTTTCATAAAGTGATTTTATGATAGGGTTATTCATATGGTGATAAGTTGTATTTTTATCACAAGCTGATACACAGTTTCCACTTACAATAGCTCCATCCATAATCTCTGTTGGATAAAGAATTGTTGGAACTATCTTCTTTGCATCTACACCATAAACATATGTATCATGAAGAAGTCCTTGAGTTTGTAGCATATATACATATCCAACTTTTGGAAGTTCTGGATATTCGTTTGCTTGCTCTAAAAGTGGTTTAGTATGGTAAACCATAGTATTATCTGGAGTCACTGTTTTAGAAAGCTCTCCAAAATATGTGGCAACTTTAAATCCAGCCATTCTTGCAGCAGCTTCATAATCATACTGAGATATTCCATCTGCTGGTTCAATAACTAAACATACATTATTAAGTTTTGAAAACGGAGTATATTCAGCTCCAGGTCCCATCATATCAACTATTCCCTCTTGGAATCCAACTATTTTTCCACAAGTTACAACAGCAGCACCTTTCAGTACATGAGTTACACCATCTCCAACTGTATCAACTTTTGCTATTACACCTGGAAATATACCTCCTCTTCCAGATACTTTTGCTCTTGGTTCGATAACATCTTTTACCGGAGTTATTCTCACTGATTCACCCGGTCTTGCAAGTTCAACTTTAACGCCAGCTATCTTTTCATCTTCTAAAACTATTTTTTTTACATCATCGGCATTAACATACAACACGCCTTTTTCAACTTTAGAAACGTCCCCAAACTGAACGTCATTTATGATGATTTCTCCAATCTCTAAACGCAATTGAAAGCCCCCTCTTTTTAAATTTATTTTTCACCCTTAAATATTTAAATTACATATTTCTCATTATCATAGCTTTAATATTTTCTATAGTAGCATCATCTTTAGTTACCTCGTCAACTTTCACTCCATTGTTATAGATTGCGATTGTTGGTAATCCTAAAATTTTCTCTCTTATAGCAAGTCTTCTACCACTTGATGTGTTGTACTTTAAGAATTTGATTTTCCCTGTAAATTCTCCTTCTAAAACTTCCAACTGTGGCAGTAGAGCTTGACATGGCACACAACCATTACTAAAATAATCTACTAACACCAACTCTTTACTCTCTATTACGTGAGTATCAAAAATATCTTTGTCTAACTCGAACATCTTTTACCTCCTACTCTTAAAATTTAATTATTCTTTAACCTTTATCACATAAATAAAATTTAAAGCTTCACTCTTAGTATAAGTAATCCTCATCTTCGAAGTACTCATCCAAGTATTTTTCCGCAGCTGTTGCACCTATTGCTCCATCAGCAACTGCTGTTACAACCTGTCTTAGAAGTTTTGGTCTTAAATCTCCTACCGCATAAACTCCTTTTATATCTGTTGCCATATTTTCATCAGTAGGTATGTATCCCCACTCATCCATATGCACATGACCTTTGAATAACTCGGTATTTGGATTAAAGCCTATAAACATAAATACTCCAAATGTACCATCGTTCTCATCTGCAAAATATTCTCTCTCTTCTCTAGTTCTATTGTTATATATAATTGCACTCTCTACAATTCCATCACCTTTTATCTCAAGAATCTCTGTATTGTAAAGAATCTCTATCTTAGGATTTGCTATTGCTTTATCTAAAACTGATTGTGCACATCTCACATGATCTTTTCTAACTACTAATGAAACTTTTCTAGCAAATTTTGAAAGATAGATAGCTTCCTCAACTGCTGTATATCCTCCACCTACACAAAACACTTCCATGTCTGTAAAGAAATCCGCATCACATGTTGCACAGTAAGAGACACCTTTCCCAGTAAATTCAGCTTCTCCAGGACATCCAAGTTTTTTAGGAAGAGCTCCTGTTGCTATTATAATAGATTTAGCTGAATACTCAGTTCCGTTTATTACGGTTACTTTCTTTATCTTTCCACTAAAGTCTACATCTTTAACTGTTGCAGATATCTTCTGAGCTCCAAAATGCATGGCTTGATCCATCATTCTTTTCACAAGATCCCTACCAGAAGTTTCGATAGAACCCTCATGATGAACAGATCCAGGATAGTTTGCCACCTCATCAGTTATCGCTATCTGACCTCCACCTGCTCCTCTTTCTATTATAAGAGTATCTAGTTTTGATCTTCCAGCATATAGAGCTGCCGACATTCCTGCTGGTCCCGCTCCTATTATTATAAGATCATATATTTTATTGTGCATAATATCCTCCATATTTAAAATTTTATTATCTTTTAGATTATCTAAGTTGATTTATACTCTCTAAAGCATTTTGCAAAAGAGAATAATCTACCAATTGAAAATCTTCTCTAATTTTATCTGTATAAACTCTTTTTCTGCTTCCTTCAATCATCTGTTTTGCAAGACCTATAGAATCTTCTATTATTTCCATAGATAAAGAATCTAATTTCGTAGGTTTTTCTGAGAGAACAACACTTTTATAAGGTGTCTCTGATGGTTTTATACTTCCCGAAAGAGGGTGAGTTAAAAGTGTATGTCCTAAATGTATTAAATTTCGAACTTTATAAAGAATATCTATATATCCAATTTCAATATCAAAATCAAAGTTCCCTTCAAATTTAAGATTTTTCAATTCTTCATTAACTTTCGGGTTATTTGTAACTATCATCTGTTTCATTTAAACTACCTTTCTTTCGTTTTTATTTCAAAATGTTTTTTTTCAGTTGTTTTATTTTTAATCTCAAATGGATTATAACCCCCACAATAGAATAAGTCAACACTTTTATAGATTCATTTTTAAACAACTTATTCCTAATAAATATTTATTTTGTAAATGGATTTTTTTCGTTTCCATAAAAAAATAGAAAGAGCTCTCTTGTAGAAAACACTTTCTATCTGCTAACTATTCTATCTAAATTTTATATCTAACTCTCTTTTTTCAGGGTCTCCAGCTTTTTGAAAAGTCACTTCTTGCTTCATTTTCTTTAAAAATGTTCCCATCTCATCAGCACTTCCAACTATTCTATTGAAGATAGCTAAATACTCAATAAGTATAGGATTCTCCATATCATATGGATATCTAGTTATGTGATCTATCTCGCTCCAAGCCTCTTCAAAAACAGTTCTTACTTGAATCTCAACAAGAGCTTTTACATTTCTAGTTACAGGAATTTGAATCAGATAATGTACCGAACGATATCCGTGATCTCTTATAACAACTTCACAATTCAGTTCATTGACAACATCATCTATATTATCACCTTTTCTAAGATTTATCTGTGGTGTCTCCCGTAAATCCCATAAATTAGTTATCTCGTGATGAATATCTTCCCAATCATCTTTAAAAAGATGAAGCACTCTTATTCCTATAAGGTCAGTAATTATTTCCTTATAGTTTTCAACTGATATCCCTTTTTCTGCATACTTAGTACCTTTTCTTATTATTTTCTCTATTAGATGTTTCGGTTTTTTAACTCTTCTTCTAACAGAGTGTGAACGCTCCATATCTATAAGTTTAGAAACTATATGTTCCGCTTCTTTTTCAAGAAAAGGTATCAATTTTAGATAGTCATAATATATTTTTTCAAGCTCACTCCAATCCAAGCCTGTGTTCTCAAATTCCTCGTCACTTACGGTAAACTCTCTAAAAAATTTTTCTCTATCTAATTTCATATTATACATCCCTTATCTCTATTTCAATTTTCAATCTTTTTTTTGCAATTTTTGTTATCTTTGACAACTCTTTTATCTCGGTAATTATAATTTTCTCCACTAAAACTCCATCTCTATCTTTTAATTTAATAGGATGCTCTCTTTCAAATGTTATTTTCTCTAAATTTTCTGTATCTAAAGGAATATCTAACTCTATGTTACCCCAACTCTCTATACGATTACCATTTACATAACTCCATAAAAGATAGTTTTCATAATAAGTTAGCGAGCTGTTATAAAACTTTTTCTCCTCTGCCAGTTCTATATTTTCACTTACAAAATCATAGTTAGAATAACTCTCCATCATTATCTGAAACTTTAACATTTGAAGCCTATTGTGAAGGTTAAGAT
>JBOFTG010000037.1:0-5282 GCA_051651945.1 Fusobacteriaceae bacterium
ATAAAACCTTTTTTCATTCTCTCTCCTTATTAGTAGTATGCTCTTACCTGCTCAGCTATCTTGTCAGCCATTATCTTTTGATTTCTCTTATTTACAATTTTATCTCTATCACTCTTATTAGATATAAAACCTAACTCTACTAAAACTCCTGGAATAATTGTTTTGGGACGACCAAGTCCTCTTAAAACTGCAAAATTCGCTCCCTGTATCCCTCTGTCAGTCATATTCATTGATTTTGCCAAAGCATTATTTATACCTTTGGCAAGTTTTGCAGAGACCTCTTGATATTTTTTATATTCAAGTTCTCCTAAAATTTTTGATATATCTCCAACCTTATCTCCATATTTTTCTCCAAAACTATTTTCATAAGCAGCAACTCTTGCAGCATACGGAGATGATGTTTTAGAATAATAAAAAACTTCTACTCCTTTTGGTTGACTACTTGTTGAAGCATTCACATGAAGACTTATAAACATATCTGCTTTCTTACTGTTTGCAACTTTAGGTCTTTCTGATAGTGATATAAACTCATCTCTATCTCTTGTCATTATAACATTGAAATCTTTTTTCAAATTATCTTCTAAATATTTAGCAACTCCCAAAGCTATATCTTTTTCTCTATAACTACCCGAAACAGCTCCTGGATCTTTTCCACCATGTCCAGAATCTATCACTATCGTTAAATTTTTTCTACTTGTTGGAGTAAAAGATATCTTAATCTGGTTACCTATATAGCTTACCTTATAATTAAGATTATTTCTATGCTTTATAAAAATTCCACTTCCCCTACCTGTTGGAATCAGTTTTACACTCTCAACATATTTTTTTGATATTTTTTTCGAAACCATTAAAGAATTACCCTTTACACTATCTATCTCTAAAAAAATAAGTTGATTTCTAGAGTCATAATTACTTCTGTAGATAGGCTTTATCTTATTCGTATTCAAATTAATTAAAATTTCTCTTCCGTTATACGAGGACGTTACCGAATTAATTCCTAAACCATTAGAAAAACTTATCAAACAGATTAAACACATAAAAATAGATATAAATACTTTTCTCATAGATACCTCACCGTTTAGATTCTTACATTTATTATATCACAGAGATTCTCTATTTTACATAAAAATCATAGCAAGTTTAAAGATTTAATTATATCTTTTTTTAATTTAGGTTGACTATTATTATAGTTTATTATACAATATTCTGTAAAAGTGTTTTCACTTTTACTAATATAATCTTGTAATATGGTCAAGAGTTTCTACAAATCACCGTAAATGATTTATTATTAGGAGGCTTTAATGGAAAAAACTGCAATACTTAATCAAAACAAGGGAGTGCTAGGCTACCTAAATAATTTTTTTAAACTTAGCGAAAACAACACTTCAGTTACTACCGAGGTAACTGCCGGTATCACAACATTTATGACTATGGCATACATTTTAATCGTTCAACCTATGTTTATGAGTGCTGCTGGAATGGATGCAGGAGCCGTAACAACAGTTACAGCATTTCTTTCTGCTATCTTTTCAATCATCATGGGGCTCTATACAAATAGACCTTTTGCTATGGCACCAGCTATGGGAGGAAATGCTTTTTTTGCTTATACTCTAGTATCTAGTGGAATGGTAAGTTGGGAAATAGGGATGGGAATGGTTTTTCTATCTGGAGTCGGTTTTCTTATTCTTACACTTTTTGGACTTAGAGAAATTATTGTAAAAGCGATACCTAAAAATTTGAAATTTGCAATTGGTGTTTCTGTTGGATTTTTTATAGCGATGGTGGGTTTCAAAAATGGAAACATTATGAGTATCTCAAAAGGTGCTATAACTATGGGAAGTTTCTCAAATCCAAATACCGTTCTATCACTTATCGGTTTAGTTATAACAATAGCTCTTGTGCTAAATAAAGTTAAAGGTGGAGTTTTAATCGGGATTATTCTCACTACACTTATAGGAATCCCTTTGGGAGTGACAAGTGTTCCAACGAGTTTTTTCTCACTACCGCCATCTATAAATTCTATAGCATTTAAGCTTGATATTATGGGTGCTCTGAAATGGAGCTTCTTTCCTCTGATTTTCACTTTTTTTGTTGGAGATTTCTTCTGCACATTGGGAACTCTACTTGGAGTTTCTGCAAAAGCTAATCTTTTAGATGAAAATGGAAATCTTCCAGAGATTGATAAACCTTTTTTAGTTGATTCTATCTCTACAATTTTAGGAGCTGTTTTAGGTTCAACAACCATTACGACATTTCTTGAATCAGCTGCTGGTGTAGAAGAGGGTGGACGTACTGGACTTACAGCTATTACAACAGGAATCTGTTTTATATTTACACTTTTTATAACTCCTATTGTCTATATAATTCCTTCAGCTGCTACTGCACCTGCTCTTATTTTTATCGGAATTCTTATGATGACTAGTTTAAAATATATTGATATGGAAGAGATGACTGATTTTGTTCCTTCTATTATAACAATAATGTTTACAGTCTTCACTGATAATATGGCTACTGGAATGAGCATCGGAATACTTTCACACGTTATTATAAAACTTTTAACTGGAAGATATAGAGAGTTAAATGCTCCAATAATTTTCCTTAGTATTCCTCTTGTAGGTTATTTTATACTCATGTAATAAAAAAAGGATGAAAAGCCAATTACTGCTTTTCATCCTTTTTTACTTTAAACTACTAAACTTAAAACTGAAAGTGCTCCTATAAAATAAAGAGTTTTATTTATCTTGTGAGCTTCTCCTGTTCCGATGTGGATAATTATATAAGAGATAAACCCTATTGCTAATCCTATACTTATACTATAAGTTAGTGGCATCATAAGTATAGTTATAAAAGCTGGAAACATAGTTTTAAAATCTGTAAAATCAAGATCCATAATATTTTTAAACATATAAACTCCAACTATTATAAGAGCGGGAGCTGTTGCATATGCTGGAACTACTGCAACAATAGGTGTGAAAAACAAAGCCAGTAAAAATAATCCAGCTGTTACAACTGAAGCCAATCCTGTACGAGCTCCTGCTGCTATTCCTGCTGCTGTTTCTGAGAGTGTTGTAACTGTACTTGTTCCTAAAAATGCTCCAAATATTGTAGATATCACATCAGTATAAAGCATCTTTCCTAAATCTTTTACCTTTCCTTTTTTATCTGTAAGACCAATCTCTTTTGAACAAGCTATAAGTGTTCCTAAAGAATCAAAAAGATCTACAAACATAAATGAAAACGCTGGTCCTAAAAGTGAGAATTTCAAAGCACTTAAAATATCTAATTTAAATGCTATAGGAGCTATACTTGGTGGAAGAGATATAATTTGTTTTGGTACTTCCGCATGTCCTGTTATCATTCCAACAAGTGTTGCAGCTATTATACCTATCAAGATTCCACCTTTTACTTTTCTTATCTCTAAAATAACCGAGATAAAGAGTCCTAAAATTCCAATTAAAATTTCTGGAGAGAATTTTGCAATTCCAACAAGTGTTGCAGGGTTAGAAGTTATAACTCCTAAGGTTTTTAATCCTATAAAAGCTATAAAAAGTCCTATTCCTCCTGTAACAGATATCTTTAGAGAAAGGGGAATTGCATTAGCTATTTTCTCTCTTATTCCACCTAAAGATAGTAAAAGGAAAAATACACCAGAGAGAAAAACAATTCCTAAAGCTGTCTCCCAAGGGATTCCACGTCCAATTACAAGTGAATAAGTGAAAAATGCATTAAGTCCCATTCCAGGTGCTAATGCAAAAGGAACATTTGCAAAAAGTGCTGCTAAAAGAGTTCCCATTGCAGCTGAAAGAGTTGTAACAGTTATAAGTGCTCCTCTATCCATGCCAGCGTCAGATAATATAGCTGGGTTCACAAATATAATATAAGCCATTGTCATAAAAGTTGTTACACCTCCTATAACCTCCTGCTTAACTGTGCTATTTCTCTCTTTGATTTTAAAAAATGTTTCTAATTTTTTTTTGAAATTCATCTGATTTTCTCCTTTAAATAAAAAAGTATAAACTCTGCCTAGGGAGAATTTATACTTTATAAAAGTATTTATCTACCCATAGTAACCTCTTTTTTTGGTGAGATTGTAGAAACTTTCGGACCACATTTCCGAATTTATATGAGTTTTATTTTTTTTGTATTAGATATGATTATATTATATCTAACAATAAAAGTCAACAACTTAAAATGTGAAAATAAAAAAGAAATGAAATGTTTTTGAAAATGTGATATAATAGTTAAATATGTATATCCACATTTAAGGAGTTGAAAATGAATATAATAGAATTTAAAAATGTTTCTAAATCTTTTTTCACACAGAAACTATACAGTGATATCAATCTAGAGATTAACTCTCGTGATAAAATAGCTCTTCTAGGTAATAACGGTACTGGAAAATCTACTTTTATAAAACTTATTAAAGATGACGAGCTTCCAGATGAGGGTGAAGTTCTTATAAACGAAGAAGCTAGAATAGCTTGTTTTGACCAATTTGGTTCTATAGACCAAACTATGAAAGTTAGAGATCTTTTAAATCTTCCTTTCCAACATATTATAGATGCCCAAGCCGAATTAGAAGAGATATCTACTCTCTTTTCTGAGGATGATGATGAGAATGCAAGATTACTTCAAAAGTATTCTGAACTTTCTGATCGTTTCGAAAGTATGGGAGGATACTCTTATATCCATGTTCAATCAGAGTTTATAGATGTTTTTGAACTTGGAGATAAATTAGAAAAAAAATTCAGCGAGCTTAGTGGAGGAGAGAGACAGTATATACGTCTAGCTGTTGTTCTTTTTAGTGATTCTGATTTTATAATTTTAGATGAGCCTCTATCTTTCTTTGATAAAAAGAGAACTGCATGGCTTTCTGAATATATCGCAGATAGTAGAAAAGCTTTTCTTGTTGTATCACACAACGTTGATTTTATAAGATCTTTTGCAAATAGAGTTTTTGATGTTGATAATTTTTCTGTAACTGCATATAATTCAAATTATCAAACTTATGTTAGAGATAAAAAAGCTTTAATTGCTCGTGCTAAAAAATTAAATATCGCAGCAGAGCTAGTTATCGAAAAAACTAATCGTGCCTCTGACCGTAAACAAATTTTATTAGAAAAATGTGAGAACAAACATGCTCAAGCAGTTATCTTAAGAAGAATGGAGAGAGAATTAGAAAAACTTGAGAAAAGTAAAATCGAATTTTCACCAGAATATAGATACAAATATACAGAAGCTCCAAAAGAAGCTTTTTTCTCTTCGGGAGAGATTGATTCTGA
>JBOFTG010000038.1:0-6250 GCA_051651945.1 Fusobacteriaceae bacterium
TCTTAAAACATCGATTATCTCTATATTGTTTATAACTTCTAGATATTTTTTAGAATCACGATGGAAAAGATAATCCATAGACCAGTTTCGAGTGATAAGATCTAAATTTTCATCAAATAGTAAAACAGCTTCATCCAATGAGTTGATTAGCCTATTGAGAAGAATCTTTTCTTGGTTTAATTTTTTTATATTGAGAAGATTTTTTTCCTGCCAATCCCTTACAACGAGCCAAAATTTAAGAAGCCATTTATCATCTGAGAGATATTCCTCTTTAAGAGTTATCCCTTTTTCTAAAAATGCTCTCATCTTATCTATTCTCTTTTTCTTACTACGTTTTATATAATTTCTATAAAATATTAAAATTGTAGAGTTCAATATGATGAAAAATATAATCTGAAGAGATATAAGGTTATCTATCTCTTTTTGCTGTAATTTAAAAGATTGAGAAGTTCTTACAAAAAACTCTTCACCTTTAGAATTTTTAATGAAAACAGCATAATAAGCCATTTTTTCTTGAAGTGTTTTACTAATTCGAATATCAAAAGCCTGTTTTTTTTGTAGAAGAGCTTCTATTTCGGGACGATAGATGTGGTTATCCATATCTGTCTGATTTTTATAATTTTTAGAGTCAAAGATAACCTTTCCATCTTTTGTTAAGAGGGTATATCTAGTATCTAAAACTTTTAAGATATCTTGAAGATCCTTGTTTTCTTGAGTTTTTAATACCTCTCCAATAATTTGGGCATCATTTTTTAATTTATCTTTTGTTCTCTCTCTAACTTGATTTCCGATATAAACTGTATTTATAATTATAAAGAGAATTTGCATAATCATAATTATGAAAAGTGTAATTATCTCTTTTCTTCTAATTTGTAACCAACTCCTTTAATAGTTTTAATAGAATTTCCAAGTTCACCCAATTTTTCTCTTAGCTTTCCAATATATACATCGACACTTCGGTCACCAATAGAGTAACTTGTCTCCCATACAGAATCCAAAATTTTCTCTCTAGAGACAACAAGCCCTTTATTTATAACAAGCATAACAAGGAGATTGAACTCTTTTTTAGAAAGTGTGATTTCAATATTATCAATAGTAACTAAAAAACGATCTTCATCAATATGGAGATTCTTAAAAGAGTGAATCTTGTTGTTTTTGTTATTTTTTATAAGAGTATTATTATCTGTATTAATAAGAAGTTTTTTAGAACGAATAATTAATTCTCTAGGATCAAAAGGTTTCTTTATATAATCATCAGCTCCAATCTCTAATCCATCCAAGAGATCTTCAATTTCTGTTTTGGCAGTAACCATAATTATTTTCGGAGTACCATATATTTCCGGCATCTCTCTTACCATTTTTGTTATATTTTTACCGTCTAAACTTGGAAGCATAAGATCTAAAACTAAAAGATCAAATTTAGAATTTCTTATTTTTTTAAGAGCTTCAACTCCATCGTTTGCAGTTTCTGTTTTTAGACCCTCTTTGATAAAAAAGTAATTTATAAGAGTTTGTATCTCTATATCATCTTCAACTATAAGTATTTTCATTTTATTCCCCCCTTTTGTATTTTACCCTATTATAACATAAAAAAAGAGACCCGAAAAATATCGGATCTTCAAAATCTATTTTACAGGAACAAAGCCTTCATCTTTAACAATTTTTTGACCTTCGTTAGACAGAGCAAAATCAACGATTCCTTTAGCATGTCCACTTCTATCTTTAGCAGTATACCAGAATATCTCTCTTGCTATAGGATATTTTTTAGAGAGAACATTTTCAGCATTTGCAGGGATACCATCAATGTTAAGAGAATTTGTTGTGTTATCAACATAACCCATTCCAAGATACCCGATAGCAAATTTATTTGAAGCAACCTCTTGCTTTATAGCTTCGTTAGATGGCATATAAAGAGTTTTTATCGCATACTCCTCAGGACCTTTAGAGTTTCCTTTTCTTACTATATGCTCTTTGAAAAATTCGTGAGTTCCAGAAGATGAATCTCTTGAAAGAAGAACTATCTCACCATCCAATCCGCCAACCTCTTTCCAATTCTTAATCTCTCCACGGTAGATTTTTCCAAGTTGGTCAGAAGTAAGGTTTTTAACGTTGTTAAATTTATTAACGACAAGAGTAATTCCATCAAATCCAAGAACAATCTCGTCAACTTTAATACCTTTTTTCTCGACAGCTTCAATTTCAGAAGTTTTAATATTTCTTGAAGCCATAGCGATATCAGTTGTACCGTTTTGAAGAGCTGAAAGTCCAACACCGGATCCTCCACCTGTTACAGCAATTCTTGCCTCTCTATTTTTTGCCATATACTCTTCAGCTATAAATTGAGAAGCATTAAGAAGTGTATCCGATCCTTTTATTTGAACCATCTTATTTGCTGCAAGAGTTTTTTGACCTACTAATAATCCTGCTGCCACCAAAGCCATTAATAAAGTTTTTTTCATATATTTTATTCCTCCTAGAGTGATTTTGTCTTGTTATCTATAATAATTTTACCAGTTCTCTGTAAAGCTATTATAAATTCAATGTAAAATTAAAATAAAATTTTTTCTGTTTTTTTACAATAAATTTACATTGGATTAATATGTTCTTTACATAAGAGGAGTATAATTAAGATATAAAAAAAACTGGAGGATCTTATGAAATTACGTAAATTTAGCGACAAATTTATGGAAAAATTTAATGCTCTTATTGGTATATTTAATATAGTTATTGTTTTTCTAATATTTGTATTTATTTTTTCAAACGGTATTAAATTTTTTAGTGGGTACTCTGTAAAAGATTTCTTAACTGGAACAGAGTGGATATCTCTTTCAGAAAAATACGGACTTTTACCACTTCTTGTAGGATCTCTATGGACAACGGGTATAGCATTGATAATTGCAATCCCTTTATCTGTAATCTCTGCCATATATATATCTGAATATGCTCCTGAAAATATGAAGAATAGGTTAAAGAGTCTGATAGAAACTATGTCTGCTCTTCCATCAGTAGTTTTAGGATTTATAGGATTGTATGTTTTATCAGGACCAATAAAAGATATTTTCAAACTCCAAACAGGTCTTACAGCACTAACTGGTGGGATAATGTTAGCTTTTATGGCAATCCCAACTATTGTAAGTATAACAGACGATGCATTAAGAGCTCTTGATGGTTCATATAAGGAAGCTTCTTTAGCACTTGGAGCCAATAAGTTGGAGACAATTATAAAAATTCTTCTGCCTGCTGCTTTTCCAGGAATATTTGCAGGTATAATGTTAGGATTTGGAAGAGTTATAGGAGAGACATTGACGGTTCTTATGATAACTGGAAATGCACCGATTATGGCAGGGACACCTCTTTCACCTGTGAGAACATTAACTGCTACTATTGCATCAGAGATGGGAGAGGTTGTTCAAGGAAGTGGGCATTATTACTCGCTTTTTGCAATCGGTATAGTTCTTTTTGCAATAAGTTTTATAACTAATACATTGGGAGATTATTTTATACATAAATCACGTAAGATAATGGGAAGATAAAGGAGAACAGCATGAATATATTGAGAGGAAAGATTGGAAAAACTCTTGAAATCGGAATTTTAATCTTTACTATAATAACAATAATCCCGGTTCTTTTTATATTGGGGTACATAGTATATAAGGGGGTACCAGCTATAAATTGGGAGTTTTTAACTGCGATGCCTAGAAAAGGTATGCGTGCAGGAGGAATATTTCCAGCTATTGTTGGAACGATCTATCTAACACTAGGAACAATAGGAGTTGCAGTTCCTTTTGGAGTTTTCACAGGAATATATCTAGTTGAATATGCGAAAGATAATTTTTTGACAAGAATAATCAATTTAACTATAGTAAATTTAGCTGGGATTCCAAGTATAATATATGGACTTTTTGGAATGGCACTCTTTGTAATATATATGAAGATGGGGGTATCGATACTTTCTGGATCTTTGACTTTAGGGATTATGTGCCTTCCGGTAATAATAACATCTACAAGAGAGTCACTATTATCGGTTCCAAACTCTTTAAGAGAGGGTTCTTTAGCTCTGGGGGCAACTAAGTGGGAAACTATATGGAATGTAGTACTTCCAACAGGTCTTCCAGGAATAATAACAGGGATAATACTGAGTATATCAAGAGCAGCAGGTGAAACAGCACCGATAATGTTTACAGCGGTAGCTTTCTATCTTCCTTTTCTGCCAGAATCTATAAAAGAGCAGGTTATGGCGTTGCCATATCATCTCTATGTAATATCTACTCAAGTACCTAATATGCCACGTAGTAATATGGATGGAACCCTGTTTGTATTGGTAGCGATAACTCTAGGATTTAACCTAATAGGTGCTTTTATCAGGAATATTTTTAATAAAAAGTAGGAGGAAAAATGTTGAACAATAATAATATATCGGAAGAGATAAGAATAGATGTAAGGAATTTCAACTTTTATTACGGAGATTTTCAAGCTTTAAAAAATATAGATATGTCTATAAAAAAAAATAGTGTGACAGCACTTATAGGTCCATCAGGTTGTGGGAAATCTACATTTCTAAGATCGATAAATCGTATGAATGACCTAATAGATATCTCCAAATACGAAGGAGAGATAAATCTTGATGGTGAAAATATATTTGATAAAAAATATGATATAATCTCGCTTAGAACAAAGGTTGGAATGGTTTTTCAAAAACCAAATCCTTTTCCGAAAACAATATATGAAAACCTAATTTATGCACCAAAGCTTCATGGTATAAAAAATAAGGGAGAGTTAGATGAGATAGTTGAATCATCTCTTAAAGCTGTTGCACTTTGGGATGAGGTAAAAGATAAACTACATAAATCAGCTTTAGGTCTTTCTGGTGGACAGCAACAGAGACTTTGCATAGCTCGTGCAATATCTGTAAATCCAGAAATTTTATTGATGGATGAGCCTACATCAGCACTAGATCCCATATCTACTGCTAAGATAGAGGAACTTATCCGTGAACTTCAAAAAAAATATACTATAGTAATAGTGACTCATAATATGCAACAAGCAACAAGAATTTCAGATTATACTGGATTTTTCTATCAAGGAGAGTTAGTTGAATTCGACAAAACAGAGCTTATGTTTACAACTCCAAGTAATAAAAAAACAGAAGACTATATAACAGGAAAATTTGGATAAAAGGAGAGAGAGATGATAAATTTAGTAACAGCACTATCACTTATTGATGATCAATATATTGAGATGATAAAAAGTATAGAAAGACTTATGGATATAAACATAGAGATGATTAGGGGAGAAGAGTTTAATCTTCAATTGTTTGGTGAGAGTAAGGCTATCGAAGATAGGATAAATAGATTAGATCTTGAGATAAGAGAGGATTCGATAATAGCCCTAGCACGTTTTCAACCAGCAGCATCTGATCTTAGAAAACTAATAATGATGGCTGATAGTGCAAGGCTTCTTGAACGTATGGGAGATCTTCTTAAAGCTAATTTGAGGTTATTAAAAAATATCGTTGAAGATTCTCCACATCTTAAATTTGCCTTTGTAAAAAATCTTCTACCAATGGTTCTTAAGATAAGGTCTCTTCTTTCAAGTTATGTAAAAGCCTACATAGATGGAGATGAGAATATACTCTATGCAATAGTGGCTTTAGATGAGGAGATAGACGAGCTGACAAATCAAAATTGCAAAAGCTATATTATTTGTATGGAAGAAGAGAAAGCAAATATAAAAGGTGGAACAGAATTGTATCTTTTAGATAAAAAATTTGAAAGAATCTCAGACCATATTGTCCACCTTTCAAAAGATCTTATCTATATTTTAAATGGAAAAAACTTAAGAAAGATAGAACTACTTATGAAAACAAAAATAGATTAGAATATAAAAATGCCAGCTAATATACTGGCATTTATTTTTTTGACACTATTTTTTAACTTGTGCTTTTTTTAACTCCTAATGAAGCATAGTAAAATATACAATCTGATAAAATGAAATCCTCTATAAAATACCATTGATTGTAATTACAACTCCTTGAATGTTGAAAAAGCTTTACAAAACATACAGAACGTGATAAAATAAGAATGACTAGTTTTTGAATTCGAGGAGGTAATAAATGTTAAGGAAGGTGTTTGGAATCTTATTGGTGATGTCAGTTATGGCTTTTGGAGAGTGTGACATACCAGAACTTAAGAAATTTGAGAGTAAAACTGAGCCTAATCTATTATTTAGCACGAATAAAGGTGCGGTTACA
>JBOFTG010000039.1:0-8160 GCA_051651945.1 Fusobacteriaceae bacterium
ATCTATCTAGATCGCGATGAGTATGAGAAATCTTTTAAAACTTTTCAAACTCTTGCCAAAACTGGAAAAGACCTTCAAAATAGTGCTATATTCAACATGGCTCTTACAGCATATAACGATGGTCAATATCCTCTTGTTGTTGATATACTGAACCGTTATGTTCCTTTAAAAGATAAAAATCGGGATGAAAGTGCTATCAACTATCTTTATGCTACATCATATTATAAGATGGATCTCATCACTAACGCCATCAAGCATTTTGAAATTCTTTCAGATAAGTATCCAGATACACCTTATGGAAAAAAAGCTAGAGTTACTCTTATCGAAATCTATGCAAACCGTAATAATTTAGCTGAGGTAAATAGATATTCAGCTTTAATAAAAGGTACTCCAGAAGAACAGGAAGCTTTTACTATTTTAGGAGATTTTTATGTAGCTAACAACAAACATGACAAAGCAAAAGAGTATTACAGACTTGCCAATATAGATAGTAATCCTCGTGCTCTTTACGGATATGCCTATGCACTTTTCCGTCAAAATAAGATAAAAGAAGCTCTTCCTTATTTTACACGACTTGAAAAAACTAGCTATTACAACCAAGCTATCTACTACAAATTTGCATGTTACTATAAGTTAAATGATTATAAAAAAATTATTGCCGAGAGAGATATTGCAAAAAAAATTGTGGTTACTCAGCAAGATAACGACAATATAAATATTATAATTGCTAACTCAGCATATGAGCTTGAAAATTATCCTTTAGCACGTGATTACTATACTAAGTTAAACTTGCACACTCCTAGTAAAGATAATCTGTTCCGTGTTATCACTATGAGTGGAAAATTAAATCGTGCAAATGATGTTGAAGCTAGAATAGCTGATTATCACAGACTATATCCTAAAGATAACGAATACAAAAAGAGAATATATATAGCTGGTGCTGAATCACTATATAACAATGGAAAAACCTCTGAAGCTGAGAGACTATACCGTACATATCTAGAAACTGAAAATGATTCTGATATCTTAAATGCTCTTACATCACTGCTTATCAATGAGAAAAAATACAGTGATGCTGAACAATTTTTAGAAAAGCAATCACCTAGTAAAGAAAATAGTTATCTTCGTGCTGTTGCATTTACAGGGCTTGGAGATTATTCAAATGCTCAAAATCTTTATAGCAAGGTTTTATCAGAGGTAACTCCTGAAACAGATATAAATTTATACACAAAAACAAAACTTAATCAGATTAAAAACTATTTTCTTGCTGGAGATTACACATCTGCTATAAGAGATGGAGAGTTATATCTTCAGATGAAAAATGTTCCAGAGCGTGAGGATATTATTGAAAAGATTGGACTAAGCTATTTCCGTATCAATGAGTTTTCTAAAAGTCGTGAGTATTTCTCAAAACTTACTGAAAATCCTGAAAAAATAGAAGGTGTTAATTTTCAAATAGGTGATACATATATGTCTGAAAAGAATTATGAATCTGCAAGATCTATCTATCAAAATATCTATAATACAAGTTCTAATGAGAAAAACAGAGAGTTAGCACTATATTCACTTGGTAAAGTTGCTTTATCTCTTAATAATCCAGCTGAATACAAAAAATTAAGCAATGAATTTTTGAAAAAATATCCAAATAGTGAGTTTAAAGAGAATTTTATCTCAAACTTCTCTAAAGTAGCTGAGAATATAAAAAGTGATACCGACATAGCTAAAACATACCGTGTTATCTATGAAAATTCAAGTGAGGATTATGTAAAACAAAATGCTCTTGAGAAAATGGTTGAGTCATATATTCAAACTAGAAACTATAAGGAAGCCGAAAAAATGGCTCCACCTATTAAAGATTCGATTAAGAAAGCATATTTCCTTTCTCAAATTTACGAAAGAACAAAAAGAATGGATCTTGCAGCCACTCAATATGTGAAACTTGTAGGAACGAGTGATTTTAAAGAGTACGCTTCTGCTAATCTTGCTAAACACCATTTTGCAAAGAAAAATTATAAAGAAGCCAGAAAATATTATATTATTGTAGCTGGTATAAAAAATAGTAATTATAGAGATCAAGCTCTTTTCCAAATTGCAACAATTGATGAAAATTCAAAAAAAATCGATTCTGCAATCAACTATTATACTCAACTATATACACAATATAAGAAAAGTCCTTTTACAGAAGATGCAAAACTTAAATCTGCACAGCTTCAAGAAACAAAAAATATTAATAACTCTGTTAAGCTTTATTCAGATCTTGCTAAAACTAGTAAAAATAAGAGATATCAAGTTTTTGCATTAGAAAAACTTATCTTTCTTAATCTAAAAAACAAACAGATTAAAACAGCTAAACAGTACCATACTCAACTAAAAAAAATTGACGCTGATACAGCTTCGAAATATGATGATTATCTAAAGGGGGGGAATTAATGATGAATTTTAAAAAATTTACTTTTATATTTATAATTTTTTCTCTTACAACTTTGTCAAACCCCTCTTCTCCAACTATTGATCAGCAGGTAACAGGTGTTAACCTTCAACAGTTAGAGTATCGAGCTATCAGTAATAGTAATGAGCTTTTGAAAAATCAGAAAATTGAATCTACCAATATGGAGATTGTCGGAGATAGTTTAAAAAAACAGCGTCAGAGAATTAAAGTTGTCCAATCTGATTCTGTTCAGATTAAAGATGAGATTATAGAAGGGCGTAAAAAAGGGTTCTTTGGAACACTTTTTGGTCTTTAGTTTTATTTAAAAAGGAGTGAATTTATGCATTGGATTAAAGCCGGTGGGCCACTGATGATAGCGATTTTTATAATGGCAGTTGTTGGATTAACTATTATTGTAGAGAGAACTATCTATTTTAAACTTAATGAAAAAGGCAACATGTCTAAGATAAAAACAGCTATAAAACAGCACATTGAAAAATCTGAGATAAAAGAAGCTATTATACTTCTTAACTCTAATAAATCATCTACTGCTAAAGTTATAAAAGAGATTCTTACTTTTTGGTATCGTACTAATACTACTAATATAACTTCACTAGAGGAGAAGGCAAAAGAAGCTATGCTTGTTCAGTTGCCTCTTCTTGAGAGAAGAATGTGGGTTTTATCTGTTGTTGCCCATGTAACTCCACTTTTAGGACTTTTGGGAACAGTTACCGGTATGATTCAAGCCTTTCAGGCTGTTGCAGCCCATGGAACTGGGGATCCTGCAATATTAGCAGGAGGAATCTCTGAAGCTCTTCTTACAACTGCCGGAGGACTTTTCGTAGCTATACCAGCACTTATCTGTTATAACTACCTTGATAAAAAAATAGATTTTACTATCGGTGAGATGGAAAAATACTCCACTGAATTTATAAATTTCTTTAGAAAGTAGAGGTGGACAGATGAAATTAGAGAGATCCAAAAGAAGAAAAAGTGGTGAGTTAGTTCTTGAGCTTACCCCTCTTATAGATGTGGTTTTCCTACTTCTTATATTCTTCCTTGTAGCTACAAGTTTTGAAGATACAAAAAGTGGAGTTAAGATTGATGTTCCAGCTTCATCTATGAAAGAGCTTACAGAAGTTAAAGATCTACAGATTACAATTACATCAAAAAAAGAGATTGCTCTTATCTTTCAAGAGGGTGGAAAAAGTATTACCAAGAACATAGATGCTAAAGGACTTAAAACTCTACTGATGACAAAACTTCAGAACAACGAGAAAAAAAATGTTCTTATAAGTGCAGACAAATCATTAGATTACGGTTATATCATGAATATTATGACAATTGCAAAAGAGTCTGGTGCTATAGCTCTTGATCTTGATACAACATCTCTTTCAAGGAAAAAGTATGTGATACTATGAAAAAAGTTGATATATTCTCTTTTTCCGTAGCCCTTATCATAAATGTTTTGATTTTACTTCTTCTGCCTGGAGTTAAAACTCCTGAAGTTGTTGGAAAGATAAAAGTTGGACTTATCTCAACAGGATCAAAAAAAAATGTTGCCTATGAGGGAAAAAAAGAGAACGAAAGTAAGAAGCCTCCTATACCAAAGGAGCCGGAACCTCCAGTTATTAAGTCTGAAAATGTTCCGGTTAAAGAGATAAAAAAAGAGCTTAGCCTTGATAATTTAGCAATTACTGCTCCTGTCATGAATAATGCTCTTGGAAAAAAAAGTGTTCAAGCAAAAAAAATAACATCTTCTTCACAATCAAAACAAGTTAGTGACGCCCTTGATGCTCCTATCAAAACTATTGGAAGTGTCGCTGGTGTTCCAAGCGGATATAAGTTAGGGGCTACCGACGGGGATATCGATGCCGAATGGGATTCTAATAACAAAAATCCTGAATATCCTATATCTGCTCAACAAAAAGGTATCAATGGAAGTGTTACTCTCTATCTAAATATCGATAGCAGAGGAAATGTTCGTAGTGTAACTTTTAAAAAACGTAGTGGTTATACAGAAATTGATAACGCTATTGAACTTGTTGCAAGAAGTTGGAAAATATATTTAAGTAAAAACAGCAAAATAGTTCAAGGAGATGTATTCTTAGATTACAACTTCAAATTGATTGGAAACTAGCGGGGGAGGGCATCGTTTGAATATTTTAGGATTCAGAATAGATTCAAATTTAAAAATAGCATTAGAAAACAACCTTGATTACAACATTACTCTTGTGAGTAGTACTTTAGATATACTTGATTGTATTAAATCTAAAAAATTTGATGCTATAATTCTCGATGATATGCAGATTAGGGAAGATGCATTTATAAGTCTTATTAAAAAAGTAGCGGAGCTTCAAAAAAAAGCTATTATTATTGCACTCGGGGAAACTTCTAATCTCAATGTAGTTGCAGGAAGTCTTAAAGCTGGAGCTTATGACTATATTTTAAAACCTATTTCTCATAAAGAGGTTTTAACAATCTTAGAAAAATCTCTAAAGGATTCTAAAATATCTGTTGAGAGAATCGATAAAAATAAGAGTACAGGTGATAAACTTATTGGTCAATCAAAAGAGATTTTAGAAGTTTATAAAACTATTGGAAAAGTTTCAAAAAATCTTGTTCCTGTTCTTATTGTAGGAGAGAGAGGAACTGGAAAAAGTAGCGTTGCAAAATCTATTCATCAGTTTAGTGACAACAAACAAAATCCATTTGTAACCATAAATTGTCTATCTTTAGGAAATGAATTTATAGAGAGAAAACTATTTGGTTATGAGAAGGGAGCTTTTCAAGGAGCTCTTTTCTCTCAAGCTGGGGATTTAGAAAAGATAAACAACGGAACACTATACCTTGGAAATATTGAGGCTCTTAACTTAGACCTTCAATCTAAGCTATGCTATTATCTACAACAAGGAGAGTATTTCCCAATTGGAAGTGCTATCCCTGTTAAAAGTAGTGCAAGAATACTTGCTTCTACTAGTGATAATTTAGATGCTCTTATTAATCAAGGAAAATTTATTCAAGAACTTTACTCTAAACTGAGAGTTTTAGAAGTTATAATCCCTCCACTTCGTGAGAGAAAAAATGATATACCTTTTATTGTTGATCACTATATATCTCAAGTTAATTTGGAGTTGGAAACATCTATTAAAGGTGTTAGTAAACCTGCTATTAAAAAACTACTTAGATATGATTGGCCTGGAAATGTTAATGAACTTAAAAATTCTATCAAATCTGCTGTTGCAATCTCTAGAGGTCCAAGCATTCTTTTAGAAGATCTTCCAAGTAATATCCTTGGAATCTCTATTACAAAAAACAAAAGTGATGACCAAAATATAATACTTAAAGAGTGGATTAAAGCTGAATTATATAACCTAAAAAAAGAATCTAATCACGATTATTATAATAGAGTTATCTCTAAAATTGAAAAAGAACTTATCTCACAAGTTCTTGAAATTACTAATGGTAAAAAAGTTGATGCCGCAGAACTTTTAGGTATTACAAGAAATACCTTAAGAACAAAGATGTCAATTTTTGAAATCGAATAACTCTTCAAGAAAGGAGTATCATGCATATTACACTTTATAGAAAATACCGTTCTCAAGATTTTAATGAAATTGCAGGACAGCTCTCTATTGTACAAACAATAAAAACAGCACTAAAAACTGATCGTCTTGCACATGCATATCTTTTTGCCGGTCCTCGTGGAGTTGGAAAAACAACCATTGCAAGACTTATAGCCAAAGGTGTAAACTGTCTTACCGATGGCCCTACAGATCACCCTTGTAATAAGTGTGATAATTGTCTCCAGATAAATAATGGTAATTTTATGGATATGATTGAAATTGATGCTGCATCCAATAGAGGTATTGATGAAATTAGAGATCTTAAAGACAAGATAAACTATAAACCTACTAAAGGAAGAAAAAAAATCTATATTATAGATGAGGTTCATATGCTTACAAAAGAGGCTTTCAATGCTCTTTTAAAAACTCTTGAAGAACCACCAGAACATGCTCTTTTTGTTCTAGCAACCACTGAACCAGATAAGGTTCTACCTACAATTATCTCAAGATGTCAACGTTATGATTTTAAAACTTTATCTCAAAGTGAGATGGAGAACAGATTAAGATATATCTGTAAAGAGGAAAATATCTCTATTGATGACGAGTCTTTAGAAACTATTTTCCAAGCTTCTGGTGGAAGCATGAGAGACTCTATCTCTATTCTCGAAAGAATCTCTATAAACTATTTAAATGAAAGTATCGACAGATCAAAAACAGAAAAAGTTTTAGGAATTACTCCAAAAGAGAAATTACAAAACTTTCTTCAAACTATCCTTAATGAAGATAAAAAATCTGCCTTAGATGAGCTAAACCATCTTTGGAGTAGTTCTCTTGACATTGAAATATTTTTTAAAGATCTAGCTAAACTTTGTCGTCTGCTTATTGAAAAATCTGAGCTTGACCTACAATTGGGATTGAATATTATCTCTGCAATCTTTACATCACTTTCTAAATTTAGATTTGAAGAGGACAAAAGGTTAGTTGGACATCTTATAATAAACGAACTTCTCTGTCAAAAAGTTAGAGAAATAGCTCCTGTTGTGGAGGTTAGCTCTAAAAAAGAGATTCCGGTTTCAGATAATTTGATACATAATTCTTCAACTGCTACTCTTGATGATATCAAAAAAAATTGGAATTTGATTCTTACTAATAGCAAGAAACAGAGAATTTCAATTGCTGCTTTTACTATTGGTGCTTTACCATCTAAATTAGATGATAACCTTCTCACAGTTACATTTCCTTTTGAGAATAGCTTTGGTAAAACTCAGATGGAAAATAATTTAAATAGTGAAATTTTGAAAAAAAGTATTGATGAACTTCTTCAATCTGATATATCTCTTAACTTTGTAGTTGATAGAAAAAAAGGTGGAAGTGGTAGTGTTACAAATTCTGGTGATTTCACCGATAAAGTTCTTAGCTTTTTCGGAGGAGAGATAGAAGAATTTTAATATTTTAGGAGGCTTTATGATATTTTTAACAGGGATTATCACAGGAATTTTATTTCTTCTTCTACAGATTTTCCCACCTTTGGGAGTTCTGCTTCCCATATATAAAATTAAAAAACTGGGAAATTTAGAGATAAAAGAGCACCTTATCGTCAATGGAATCGCTTTAGCTATGGTTTCATTTTTAGATTTTAATTTTTCCATGGTTTATCTAGCTTTTCTAGTTCCTGAATTAGGTTATTATTTGATAGTTTCAAAGATGAGAAATTTAAATGTTTTTGACAGGATAATTCTTGTAACATTAGTTACTACAGCTATTTTTTTCTCAATATATTACTATATCTTTGTAAATTCAGCTATCTCTTTTGAAACTCTTAAGGATATTTATGAAAAAAATGCTCAGCTCAATGGACAAAACTTAGAAACTGCTTTTGCATATATAAGAGATTACTCTTTTTATCTGACTTTTCTATATTCTTTTTTCATGGTTTTCTTTGTTTGTCTCTTTTTTAATCGTGATACTTTTAAATATTGGGAAATTAACTATCTTTGGATAGTTCCATACATAATTCTTTTTTTCATAAAGTATTTTGGAGTTTTCGAAGGAATCTATATAGAGAATGCTCTTAAGATTCTTCAAGTTATTTTTATCCCTTATGGGCTAAAATCTCTTTTTATAACTCTGCACACTTTTTCAAAAAGTACTCTTCTTAGCAGAGTT
>JBOFTG010000040.1:0-5221 GCA_051651945.1 Fusobacteriaceae bacterium
ACTTTGGAAAAAAATATGGAATATATCTTATTTTTCTTGGTTTTTTTTTAATAATAACTACAATTTTATTTCAAAATAAAAGATATTTCATTAGTTTTTTAGCCCTAATAACAGGGATGCAAAATGGGATATATCTAAGTTATAAAGGAATCATATGCAGAACTACCCATATGACAGGAACAATAACAGATTTAGGAACTATAATAGGAAATAGATTAGTTGGAGATAATGATAATAAATATAAACTTTATTACTGTTTTATAAATATTGGAAGTTGTCTATTTGGAATGGTATTAGGTGGAATAACTTATAATCAGATAAGTGAGCAGGGATTTTATATTCCCGCACTAGGATATATACTAATAGGCTCAAGATGTTTCAAAATAAAAAAGGAGGTCAGATGACCTCCAATTTTTTATTAGTTCTTTTTAGCAGCTTCGAATTTAGCCCATACTCCAGCTTTGTCAAGAATTGACTTAACTGTTCTTGTAGGTTGTGCTCCGTTCATAAGGAACTTAACGATTTCGTCCTCTTTAAGAGATACTTTTGAATCCTCAAGTGGGAAGTAGTTTCCTAAGTAAGCTACAGCTTTACCATCTCTTCTTGATAGAGCCTCCATAGCAGCGATTCTGTATACAGGTCTTTTTTTGCTTCCTAATCTAGTTAGTCTTAATTTTAACATTAATAATCCTCTCCTTTTATAAATATTTTTATTATTTGAAAATATAGCTAGGCTATATATCTCTATATATTACCCATTTATTATATAATAAATCCCGAAAAGTGTCAAGTGTTTTTTCTTTACAAAATACAAGTGAAAGAATAAAACCTTGAAAAATTCCGAAAAAATCAGTATAATTATACGTTAAGAAGCATAATTTTATAGGGAATAGGTGTATGCAGATGCAGATAGGAAAACTAAAAACAGGTGATTTAAAAAACCTGATTTTGAAAAATATAAAAAATAATAGAAAAGAGGTAATTAGTAATCCAGAAATTGGTGGAGATTGTGCAATTGTTGCTTGTGGAGACGAGAAACTTATATACCTATCTTCAGATCCTATTACAGGTGCAACTAATTCACTGGGAAAACTAGCTATTCATATAAATGCAAATGATATTGCCACCAGTGGAGTATCTCCTCTTGGTGTGATGATTACAATTTTAGCTCCTGAAAATACAGAAAAATATGAATTAGAAAATATAATTTTAGAAGCTCAAGCTGAGTGTGATAAGATGAATATGTCTATTTTAGGAGGACATACAGAGATAACTGGTGCAGTCAATAGAATAATAGTGTCTGTAACAGCTATAGGAATAGGAGAGAGAAAAGATATAGAGAGAAGAGGAAGAGCCTTATCTGGAGATCTTTTACTTATAACTAAAGGGATAGGTATAGAGGGTACTGGTATAATAGCATTAGAAAAAGAGAGTGAACTCATTTCGGAATTTGGAAATGAGTTTGTAGATGAAGCTAAAAAATTTATAGATAAGACAAGTGTTGTAAGAGAGGGAGAAATTTTAGGGAAATTTGCAAAAGGAATGCACGATGTAACTGAGGGTGGTATCCTAGGAGCTGTATGGGAGATGGCAGAACTTTTTGATGTGGGAGTAGATTTGAACATAAAAGATGAGATGATATCAAAATATACACAAAAAATATCAGAGTTTTATAAAATAGATCCTCTAAAATTAATCTCTAGTGGAACGATGTTAGTTTGTATAGAGAAATCTCAAAAGCAAGAGATTATAGAACTTCTTCAGGAAAATAGAATCGAACATTATTTTATTGGAGAGTTTACAAATAGTAGAGAGAGGAAATATAGTTTTAATGGTGAAGTAAAAGAGATAGAGGAACCGGAAAGTGATGAACTGTACAGAGTAGTGCAATAGCAAATTTAAAAGGATGGTAGAGATTTGAATATAAAACTTAGAATTATTGAGGTACTTAGAGAGTATAGAAAGGGAAAATATTCCAATATAATTTTGGGAGAGTTTTTGAAAAAAAATAATTTAAGTAGGGGCGAAAAAGCATTTCTTACAGAGGTTTTCTATGGAATAATAAGAAATGAGATATTTTTAGATTATATGATAGACAAAAGAGTTAAATCTATAAAAAAAGATTGGATGAGAGAGTTGCTAAGAATATCTTTTTATCAACTTACTTTTATGAATAGTGATGATAAAGGTGTTGTTTGGGAAGGTGCTGAACTTGCTAAGAAGAAATACGGTGTACCTATGGGGAAATTTGTTAATGGAGTTCTAAGAAATTATCAAAGAGATAAAGATAGTGATATAGCGGAGCTAAAATCAAAAGGAAAACTGGATGTTTTATACTCTTGTCCTAAATGGTTTTATGATGTTGTAGAGAAAAAATATGGAAATGAAAGTGAGAAGTTTTTACTATCTATAAAAAAAGTTCCATATACAAGTTTTAGAATAAACAGATTAAAATATTCTGAAGAGGAATTTTTAGAACTCTTAAATAGAGAGGGTATAAATATAATTAAGCAAGTTGATACAGTTTACTATCTAGATTCAGGAACTCTTCTTAATAGTGAAGAGTTTAGAGAGGGTAAGATAACAGTTCAAGATGCAGCATCATATCTATCTGCAAAAATTTTAAATCCTAAAGCTGGAGATGAGATTGTAGATTCATGTAGTGCACCTGGCGGAAAGTCTATGGTTATGGCCGAACTTATGGGGAATAAAGGAGAGATTCTTGCTTTTGATATCCATTCACATAAACTTAAACTTATCGAGGAAAACGCAGAAAAACTTGGGGTAACCATAGTTAAACCTGTAAAGATGGACGCAAGAAAACTTGTTTTTCAAGGAAAAAAGTTTGATAAAATATTAGTTGATGCTCCGTGCTCGGGTTATGGAGTTCTAAGAAAGAAGCCGGAAGCTCTTTATAATAAAAATATGGAAAATATTAAAGAGTTGGCTGAGTTACAATATGAAATCTTACTATCAGCAGCAGAAGTCCTTAAAGTTGATGGAGAGATGGTGTACAGTACTTGCACGATAACAGATGAGGAAAACTATCTTAATGCAAAAAAGTTTCTTCAAAATCACAAAGATTTTTCTGTTATGGAGTTAGATATGCCTGAAAATATATCGGGTAAATTAGATGATATCGGTGGATTCCAGATAGATTACAAAGAGGAGATAGTAGATAGTTTCTATATTATAAAATTTAGAAAAAACAGATAGGAGAGTGATGAGATGTTAGAAGAGTTAATTGAGGCTAATGGATATATAAAAAGTAAAATTGAGGAAAAAAATGAACTTATCTTGGAGATGGAAGAGTATGCAATAAAGCATAATGTACCTATAATCTCTAAAGAGGTTGCAGCATACCTACAATTTGTTATAAGAGAGAGAAAACCAAAACATGTTTTGGAAGTGGGGACAGCTATCGGATATTCTGGAATCGTGATGGGAATGGAGATGGATAAAGACTCAACAATCACAACTATAGAGATAGATCCAGAAAGATTAGAGCTTGCTAAGGAAAATTTTCTAAAATCTAAGCTTGATATGAATGATATTCATATCATATTAGGAGATGCAGGAGAGGTTATCCCAAAACTTAATGAGGAAGTTTATGATTTTGTATTTATAGATGCAGCCAAGGGACAGTATAAAAAATTCTTTGATGACTCATATGCTAGATTAGAAGATGGTGGAATGGTATTTATAGATAATATAATGTTTAGAGGTTATCTATACAAAGATTTCCCGGCTAAATTTAAAACTATAGTAAGAAAACTTGATGAATTTATAACTTACCTTTATAAAAACCATAATTTTGTTCTTCTTCCTTTTGGAGATGGAATTGGTTTGGTTATTAAGGGAGAGAAAAAGTAAGCTTTTTTAATTGAGATAGATGAAGTATAATAAAAAAGAGATGGTTCATGAATCGAAAACCATCTCTTTTTTATTATTTTTTTGCTGTGTTTATCTCTTCACCAAAAATATTTTCAAATTTTATTTTGTTTATTTTTATAATATCACGAAGTATTTTTTTATCATCTTCATCAGCAAAAGATATTACTTTTCCATTTTTATTGGCTCTACCAGTTCGTCCACTTCTATGAGTAAAAGCTTCAGCAGTTCGAGGAAGATCGTAATTGATAACATGGGTAACTTGAGGAATATCTAGACCTCTTGAAGCTATATCTGTTGCAACTAAAACTTTGAATTTAGAATCTCTAAAGCCCTCTAAGGCTTTATCTCTTTGATTTTGAGAAAGATTACCTTGAAAATTAACTGCTCTATGCCCTTTTCCAGTTAGAGCCACACTTAGATTTTTAGCTTTATTTTTACTGTTCATAAAAATGATAACTGACTCTAATTCTTTGTTTTCAAGAAGTTCAAATACTTTCTTTTTTTTGTTCATAGTCTCAATATGGTATAAAGTATGTTCAATAAGTTTTACTGGATTTTTATACTCCATCTCTATTATCTTAGGGTCTTTTAAAACTTTTTCAGCAAATGTTTTTATCTCTGAAGGCATAGTGGCAGAGAAGAATAGTGTCTGTCTATATTTTGGTGTATGAGCAATAATTTTTTCGATATCTTCCAAAAATCCCATATCTAACATATGATCAGCTTCATCTAAAACTAAAACCTCTACCGTTGAAAGCGAGAGATGTTTTTGAGCAATAAGATCTAATATTCTTCCTGGGCATCCAACAACAATATCAGCTCCTTTTCTAAGTGCATTTATCTGATTGTTAACTGGCACTCCTCCATAAATAGCGACACTTTTTAATTTTGTAGATTTAGCAAGTTGTTGAACTGTAAGATTGATCTGCTCAGACAACTCTCTTGTGGGAGCTAGTATAAGAGCTTTGACTCCTCTTGATTTTGTTAACATAAGTTTATGAATAATGGGTATAACAAAAGCAGCAGTTTTTCCTGTTCCTGTTTTAGCGAGTCCAAGGATATCTTTTTTTAGAAGTATAGCAGGTATAGCCTCTTTTTGAATAGGAGTTGCATCTCTATATCCTACTGCATCTACATTTTTTAAAATTTGTTTATCTAATTTAAATTTATTAAAATTCATTTTTACTCCAATATATAATTTTTTTTCGATGTATTGATTCACTTTATAAAATTCCTTGATAATACAAGGATTTTTAACTTTCATTTCCCCTCCAAAAGTTGTATCATATCCTTACATACTTTTTTTACATGAATTAAAAGTTTTAAG
>JBOFTG010000041.1:0-1336 GCA_051651945.1 Fusobacteriaceae bacterium
AAGCCCTCAATAGATATAATTCTAACATCTCCTACAACTTTATCACTTATCTTTTTTCTGAAAGTATCTATGTTGTTAGCTTCATCTCTAGTAAGAGTTTTCTCAAAGACCTCTTTTCCCTCTCCTATAGCTTTATTAATTTTGCTCTCTAATTCATCTACAAATGTTTCAGTCAAATCTTTAGAATCTAAGTCTACTGTTGTATATGTTTCGGTCATTCTAAATCCAACTGTATTTAAAGAGTAGTCGTTATAAGCAATAGCTGAGAAAAGATGCTGAGCTGTATGTTGAACTCCAATATCAAAAACTCTATTTTTATCTATACTATATGTATACTCTCCTACTAATAACTCTCCTTCAACTATAATTTTTTTATCATCAAGAACAGTTATAATCTTGGTATCTCCTATAAAACCTTGGTCACCTATTTGCCCACCTTTTCCATCTATATATAGATTATGAGTTTCAACCTCTATCAACCAATTATCTTTTTCTTTTGCACACGAAAGTACTTTAATCATCTTTCCTCCTAAAAACCTTGATACTTTATTTTATAATGTTATAGAGAGTATTTCAATAGTTTTATTCAGTATTCAAACTCTATCCAAAAAGTATACTTTGTGTTATACTATATATAAAAAGATATAAATATAGAGGTGTAGTTATGACTAGAGAGGAAAAAATTAAAAATACATATTTGGGTGCACATGTTTCTATACAAGGTGGAGTAGTTAATGCATTTAAAAATGCTATGGATATAGATGCGAATGGATTTGGAATGTTTGTGAAAAACCAAAGAAGATGGGATGCAAAACAGTATACAGAGGATGAAATCTTAGCTTTTAAAGATGCTATGAGAAGACATAAGTTTTTACCAGAACAGATTCTTCCACATGATGGGTATCTAATAAATTTAGGAAGTCCCGATCCTGAAAAAAGAGAGAAATCATTGAATGCTTTTATAGATGAGATGCAAAGAGTTGATCAATTGGGATTGATATATTTAAATACTCACCCTGGGAGTCATTTAAAAGAAGTAAGTGAAGATGAGTGTATAAAGTTAATTGCTCAATCAATAAATGAAGCACATAAGCTTGTTCCTAATGTAATAGTGGTGTTAGAAAATACAGCTGGGCAAGGTTCTAACATGGGATATAAGTTTGAACATTTAAGAGATATAATCTCTTTAGTAGAAGATAAAACTAGAATAGCTGTTTGCTTAGATACTTGTCATACAGTTGCAGCAGGGTATCCTCTTTCAACAGATGAAGAATATGCTTCTACAATGGAAGCTTTTGAAAATATAGTAGGATTCAAATATTTAAAAGGTGTTCAC
>JBOFTG010000042.1:0-1645 GCA_051651945.1 Fusobacteriaceae bacterium
CTCCTGGAGCTATATTTCTAGCTATCATCGCTGCTTCAATTGGTATAGTTCCCGTTCCACACATTGGGTCTAACAGGGGAAGTTCTCCACCTTTCCAATGTGAAAGATATACCATAGCTGCTGCCATCGTCTCTTTTATAGGAGCTTCATTGTGAAGATATCTATATCCTCTCTTATGAAGTGCCTCTCCACTTGTATCTATCATTATTAAAAATTCATCTTTAAGACCTTGAATTTTCACTGCATACTTTGCACCATTTTCTTGAAATACTACTTGTCTATATTTTTTCTTTAATCTTTCAACAATAGCTTTTTTAGCTATTTTTTGGATATCTGATTTTGAAAAAAGTTTACAATTTACAGCACTTACCCAACTTATAGGAAACTCACCATCTATAGGTATGATGTCCTCCCAAGCAATTGCTAGAACCTCTTGAAAAAGCTCTTCAAAAGATCTCGCTTTAAACTGACCCATTTTAAGATAAACTCTATCTGCACATCTTAAATTTATATTAGCTTTTGGAATATCTGTTAAAGTTCCATCAAATTCAACTCTTCCATTATGAGTATTTACATTTTCAAATCCTAAATTTTTACATTCATCTTTTACTATTCCTTCAATTCCCATAGATGCTGATGCTATAAGTGTTATTTTTTTCTCATTCATTCTGCTACTCTCCTATTACTCTTTTTTTCCAATCTCATCGAATATATCAATTTTAAAACTCCTACAACTGGAACTCCAAATATCATTCCCAGTGGACCCATAACCGCTCCTCCAAGAAGTACTCCTGTAATTACCCAAAAACTGCTAAGTCCCACTGTCTTTCCAATTATTTTAGGACTTATGTAGATAGATTCCAACTGCTGTGATATCCCATTTGCTATAAATAGGTATACAACTTTTGTTGGATCCGCTATAAGCACTAAAACTAAACCTACTGTCACTGCAAATATAGCTCCAACATACGGAATCATATTTCCAACTCCTAAAAGTACAGCTATAAGACCGGCATATGGAACTCCTGTGAAAAACATTGCTAAAAATGCTATTACTGCAACCCCTGCTGAAGATAGAGATTTTCCCCACATATAGTTTAAAAAAATCATTCTCGATTTATCTAAAAAAACTATCGACTCCTCAGCTCTTTTTTTATCTGTTGCTATATATACTACATTATATACAAGTTTTTCAAAATATTCACGGTCATTTATAAAAAATATTGCTAAAAGAAAACCTAAAGATATCTGTCCCAATATTACAAGCATCTCCATAAAACTTACACTTAAACTTTTAAAAATTGTAAGTTTATTTCCAGAGAGAAAGCCATCTATATTTGATTTGATTTGGTTTGTTTCTATCGAAACAATTCCTTTGGCTCTAAGAAGTTCTAATGCTTTTTCTGTCCAGATTGTAAAACTCTTCTCATATTCTGGTGCTTTTTCTACAATTTCTCTAATACTTGCAGAAAGTCCAGGAACCATAGCAAGCACAAGACCTACAATAAACAGAATAACACCTATCACTGAGATTGTTATTGCTATCCACCTTTTCATTTTCAATTTTTCTTCTAATATTTTAGATATTGGATGTAATATTATAGCTATGAAAATAGCATATATAAACGGTTTTATATATCCCATT
>JBOFTG010000043.1:0-6978 GCA_051651945.1 Fusobacteriaceae bacterium
TAGCAGTTTTAAATCTCTCTCCGATGCTCACCTTATCAGTTACATCTTCAATTGCTAAAACCTTGAACCCTCTAACTTCAAAAGAGTTAAATCTTTGAAGAATCTCATCATTTTCCATCTCGGCTTCTAACTCTAGCTCCATAATCTCATTGTAGGATTCTGTTCCTAGCGAAATCGGATTTCCAAAAGAGAGCTTCGGTCTTGGGTGAAATCCTTGACTATATTTAACAGGGATTCCACTTTTAATTATAACTCTTTCAAAAAATCTTAAAAGATCTAGATGAGATATAAATTTCATCTCTTGAATCTTGTTAAAATAAATTCTTTTTTTCATAATCTCTTCCTTACTTTTGTGACTTAAATATTTATTAATCTCTATTTTAGCATATTCTCAACTTTTTTTTCAATCTCTTTCAGTTTTTTCATCATTTCGGGAAGTTTTCTCATAGAAACTTTTATCTTCATATCATCTTTATGAGGAACTAAAGGATAACCTGATAAAAATTGATTATCATCTACATCTCCCATAACTCCAGATTTTGCAGCTATTACTACATTCTCACCTATCTTTAAATGTCCTCCAACTCCAACTTGACCTGCAAGAGTTGTATTGGCTCCTATTTCTGTGCTTCCTGCAATTCCAACTTGAGAGATTATTATACAGTTCTCTCCAATTATATCATTATGGGCTATCTGAACTAAATTATCTATCTTAGTATGCTTTTTAATAATTGTATCACCTATAGCTCCTCTATCAACAGTTGTATTAGCTCCTATCTCAACAGAATCTTCTAAAATAACACTACCTATCTGATCTATTTTAGTATTTATTCCATTTATCTTGACATAACCAAAACCATCTGAGCCTATTACAGCACCAGGTTGAATAATACACCCAGCTCCTAATTGACAAAACTCTCTTACTGTTACATTGGCATGAATTATAGTATCGTTTCCTATTTTAACACCCTGAGAGATTACAACTCCCGGCATTATTTTAACTCTATCACCCAATATAACATCATGCCCTATATAAACATTTGGAGCAATCTCGCATCCAGCACCTATTTTAGAACTAGACTCTATCATCTTTTCCATTTTTTTCACTTCTCTTTTAAAGAAATTAAGAATTTTAGGCATAAGTATTCTTGGATTATCTTTTACTACTAGATAAGTTTTCCCTATCTCTGGTAATTCTATCCCTGTTGGCACTATTACAACTCCAGCTTTTGTTTCAGATATTTTCTTTAAAAATTTTTCTTCAGATGCAAATGTCAAAGTATCCTCTTGAGAATGAAAAAAAGGAGTTAATCCGGAAACAAATTCCCTGATTAATTCCCCTTTAATTTCACAATCAAGAAGGATTTTAAGATCTGATAATTTATAACTCAAATTCAATCCCTCCTGTGTTATTATTTCTTTGTATTTTTTTCAAGCTCTGTTAAAATTTTAGTAGTTACATCTTCTCCACCAAACTTTACAGCTCCCGCCTCTAAAACATAATCAAACTTATCTGCTTTAGCAACATTAGTAACAGCTATATTCAGAGCTTTTTCAATCTCTTGTAGTCTTGTCATTTCCTCTTTTCCAAGCTTAGTTTGAGAATCTTTTATGAACTTTTGGAAAGTTTCAACCTCTGTTTGGAATTTTTTCTTCTCAGCATCTGTTACTTTCGCACCTTTAGATTGTAGCTCAACTTGCATCTTTTGAAGAACAACCTCTTTCTTTTTTATTTCACCCTCTAATCTAGTTTTCTCTTTTGTAAGATTTTCTTGAAGAGTTTGTGTTTTAGAGTATTTTCTAAAAACTTCCTCACTATTTACATATCCAACCTTCACAGCTAAAGCTGAAGTTGAGATTGCTACTGTTAATGCTAACATCATTATTTTTTTCATATTGATTACCCCTCCACAATTTTAAAATATTTGTTTATTTATATGTTAACTCTAGAAAGAGTGTCCCATGTTAAAGAAAAATTGCATACCATCAGCATCTTTTATTTTTTCGCCTACAGGCCATCCAAAATCAAATCTTAAAGGACCTATAGGAGTATTTAATCTCAGACCCACACCAGCTGCTGTTGCTATTTCGTCTGGAAACTCTTTGTCACGTCCAGTCTCTATATATCCTGGATCTTTTCCGTTTTGTTTCCAAGCTCTTCCTATATCTGCAAAAAGTACAAATCCAACAACATCATTTATCTGAGTTCTATTTTCTATTGTCCCGACAAGTTTTTGAGTTCCTTGGAAGAATCCACCCTCATAACCTCTTAAAGAACTTCCACCAACCCAGAATCTTTGAGATTCTTTAGTTGTCATAGTCATTATTCCAGAATTTATTCTATATGCCATTGTGTTATTTTTGAAGAATCCTCTATGGTATTTTCTAAGCTCTAAAGTTATATTTCCAAAATTATCCGCATCATTTCCACCTGCATAACCTCCCTCTAGTTGGAGCTTTACAAACTCTCCCGATGTAGCATTGAGGTAATTATTTCTAGTGTCATAAGTTATCGATGGGAATAGACTCCACAGTTGATATTTATCTGTTTCATCTCCATCTACAGAATTTTCAGTTATATGCTCTAACTTTGTTCCTAAAGATAGTCTAGTATACTTGCTTAAACCTTTACCTATAGTAACTTTTCCACCAAGTGTTTCTATCTCATTAAAAAGAATACTATCACTTATCTCAGATGTAGTTTTGTAGATGTTCCATCCCCATGATAGTCTGTCCGTATCTTTAATCCAAGGATCGTAAAAATCAATTGATAGATTAGAGTAATCCTCATCTGATTTTTCAAAACTTACTCCTAAATTTTGTCCTCTTCCATCCCAGTTAGTATCTTTAACTGCAAGCATACCCAAAAGACCAACTTCTGATCCGTATGAGATTGCTCCTTGAAGTGAAGCTGTTCTCTCTTCATCTATTAAAAGAACTAAACTTCTACCATCTGGATCTCCTGGTATTGTATTTGCATCATATTTAACATTTTTAAAATGACCTGTTCTCATAAGATTTTTTGAAGTTTCATCATATGAGTTAACATTGAAAACTTCTCCAGATTTCATCTCAAGCTCTCTTTCGATTACAAAATCTTTAGTTTTCAATATATCATCTACAGGTTTTCTTCTCTCACCTTTCTGCTTTGTTACCATTTTTTTATATTGAATATCCCTAACAATTCCCTCACTTATTATAAATTCAAGTTCTAGATTACCGTTGATATCAATATCAGTTATCTCAGCAAGGATATATCCAGCATCGTAATATTTACTCAGTATTCTATCTCTGTCTTCTTGAATTGTTTTTATACTAAAAACTTTTCCAGGTTTAGTTTTTATAGCTGATAAAAGACCTTCTGTAGATTCTACAGTATTTCCGATAATATTTATTCCGTTAAGTATTGGATTTTCTAAAACATAATACTCTACAGATATTTTTTTTCCATTTTCTACAATTTTATATTCTACATTTCTGAAATATCCTGTTCCTAAAAGAGCTTTTTGTCCCTCTTTTACTTTTCTTTCAGAAAAATATCCACCTGTTTTTATAGGAAGAAGTGATTTCATCTCTTCTACAGATAGGTTTTTTATTCCTCTTACTCCTATGTTTGATACAATAAGAGATGTATCCACTCTATCTCTATCACTATTTGGAATTATCCCTTTATCATTAAGAATTTTTTTTACATCTTTTTTCTCTTTTATCTGTACTACTACCTTAACTCCACCATCAAATATCTTAGGGAATATTGATACTTCTTCTGCGTAACCCTCTTTTATAATTTTGTTGTAATCAGATATAAGTTTTTCCGTAGAGAATTTATCTCCTGTTTTAGTCCCCATTAAGTTAGTAAGTACCTCTTCTGGTATCTCTACATTCTCTAAAATCTCTACACTTTGAACATTATAATTATCTTTTAATGTCTCTTCTGCAAAAGATCCAATAGAAAACAGAGTTCCTAGAAGAAATGTTAAACATTTTTTCATTAACCATCCTCCAAATTTTTGTCTACTTTTTCTGTTAGTTTGGGAGAATATTTTTCATCATCCCTCTATATATTTCGTTAAGACTATCATACTTTTTCTCTATCTTAAAGTCAATATAATAATTTAATTTTTCTTTTTTTATTTTTTGATTCTCACTTCCATATCCATCGTCACCATTATTTTGAACTCCTATTCCTATAGATTGACCATATTTATATCTATACTCTAAGCCCACACTATATCTATCAAAATTGTTGTATCCGCTATATCTATTTCTCTTTTCTTCTTCATCACTCGCACCAGTTATTCTTGCATCTGCAATTACAAAAAGCTTGTCTTTATATAGTGAATCTTCAGCAACGATTTTTATTCCAAAATTGAAATTTGTCTGATTATTTTTATCACTGTCCTCTTCTACCTCACTAAAGCTATCTGTTATATCTGCTGTGATTCTGAGTTTAGACAAACCAAAAATTTTCTTTAAAATCCTTGAAGTAGGTGATAAAAAAGAATTTGTCAGCTGAGCTCCTAAAATATTTTTTATCAATGTCGTCGATGGTCCTATCTTATTACTTGACTCATTATAACTTTTTTCAGAGTTAAATAGTGATGCTAGAGTTCCGGAAGATGATTGGTTATTATTTTTTATTCTGAAATTTAAAGATCTCAACTCTCCAGTAAGTGATATCTCTGTATTTTCAACTGGAGTTTTAGCTTCAAAACTAAGCATTGGATTAAAACTAGGAAGATACTCTTCAGGGTCATTAAAAACCAATCTCGCAGTCGCAACTTTAAAATCATTCTCACCCAGTATAAACTCGCCCTTATGTAGCTCGACTTGACCTAAAAAATTTATCTTATTTAGCTCTCCTTTAACTCTTCCACTACCAGTCAAATCACCTTTTATCTCTTCCACGATGTTCCAGATATTTGGAATATCTATTTCTATCGCTTTTAAGATTTTAAAACTCAAATCTACCCCTAGTGATCCATCTTCTGTAATCTCATCTTCATAATCTTTGTCTATAGACTCTCTCTCTCCAAATCTTACTGGAATCGCTGTTAAAATTATTTTTTTCAAAATTCCTAAAAGTGATATCCCATCTCCAAGCCCGGGAACTCCACTTATCTTCCCCTCAACAAAATCTATCTCTCCAGAAAGTTTATTTTCAGAAAATTTCAGATCTGAGTTTAAAATTATTTTCAGTTCTTTTCCCAAAGTATAATCAATATTTTTAAATTTTAATTCTAAATTATAATCTAATTTTTTATAAAAATCTGAATTTTGATTTAGCTCTAAAAGCGATGGAACATTGAAATATCCTTTTGCCTCTCCTGTACCATCATTTATTTTACCAGAAAAATTTTTAATATCTATCTTTTTCTCTTTTAGAGAGATATCGAAATTTATATCTTTCGCTCTTATTCTTGAATCATCCATCATAAAAGATATAGTTTCACCTTTAAAAATACCGCTGTTTTCCAAATTTGAAAGACTCAAATTTATCCTAGCTTCTCCTTCTATCTCTTTTAAAGATGATTTTTTTAATAAAAGATTTAAAAATTTTAAATTAATCTCTTCAGAATCTAATTTCAAAAGATATTCAGAATCTTTTATATTGTAATGTCCAGCTACTTTCATCTTGTTCTCTAGATAGTTGAAACTAAAATTATCAATGGAGATATTTTTCAAATCACCTTTTGCTGAAAAGTTTATATTATCAAAATCAAAATTTTCGACTGATATTTTTGAAGAGTTAAGTTTCAGATTATATTTTGGCATTTTTAAGTTTCCAGTTATCTCACTTTGAAGAGAAAATTTTCCTTTCAAAGGTGATTTCTCATATAAAGATTCTACGAAGATATTGTCCTCATTTAAATTCAGATTTATTGCCTCTGAATCAAAGTCTATATCTCCTTTTAATGTCAACAGAGATTCTTTAGTTCTTATAAAATTTAAGTTCTCTACTTTCAATAACCCTTTTAGAAAATTTTTACCATTATAGGCTATACGACCTCTTAATTTACCTACTTTTTCACCTTTAAAAAAAAGCTCATCAACACTAAAATCACCTTTTGCATCTACTGATTTACCAATACCGTTAGCAGAAAACTCCCCTATAATTCTATATTTGAAATTTTTATCTTGAATATATTGAGAAAGGTTTGTTTCAAAAATATTTGCAAATAAAGAATATTTTTTAGATTTTATCTCATAATTCCCAGAAACTTTTGAATTTCCATTTAAAACTCCATCTTTCAAAGTAAAAATTCCATTATCATATCCGATTTTCCCTTGAACTTTAAAATCTTTATCTCCGAAAGGTTTAATTTTAGAATCTATTACTTCCAATTCAGATTGGACACCTTTTTCATTTTTTTTCAAGAATCCTCTTGCTTTTACAATATTAAATTCCATCTCTTTTATTTGTAAATAATCACTTTCGAGATTATCTACCTCATAATTTAATGATAATTCCTTCTGAATTATATTATAATTACCACTTATTGTCAAAATATTATTCGAAACATTCAGAATTTGAAGGTTATTCTTGTCTAACTTCAAACTATATCGCAGTCCATTTACTGAGTATTCTCTATAATTTAAAGTTTCGATTGTCCCCTCGGAATCAAATCTAAATTCTTTTCCAGTTCCATTTAGCTCTCCCACTGAATTAATTTTAATATCAAGAACCTCTCCAGCTATCGGGTGAGAATATTTTAAATTTTCACTTTCATATCTTAAATTATAGTAATTTTTATTTAAATCTATCTCTCCTTCACCACTGGCAACCACCTTGTCATCTTGAATAACTTTTATTTCATTGAAATATAGCTCGTTATTTTCTCCGACTCCGATAAGTTTTAATACACCCATTCCTAGAAAATCAATATTCCATTCACCTTGAAAAATATCAAGATTATTTTTTTTGACATCATAAATAATAAGTGACTCTATCGGATTATATATCTTACTTTCTTTTTC
>JBOFTG010000044.1:0-4929 GCA_051651945.1 Fusobacteriaceae bacterium
TTTGTTATCAATGTCAAGAAGCTATGAAAGGAACAGGATGTAATCTGTCGGTGGGAATGTGTGGTAAGCAAGCGAACACATCTGATCTACAAGATCTTCTAATATATACGGTAAAAGGTGTTGCAGCTTACAGCTCACAGCTTAGAAACAACGGAGTAAACAGAGGGGATGTAAATAATTACATTCTTAATTCACTTTTTATCACAATAACTAATGCTAATTTTGATGATAAAGCTATTGTTGAAGAGATCAAAAAAGGTTTAGAGATTAGAAAATCTTTAAGATCACAGATAGTAGAGATGGGAGTAGAACTTAACCCAGCTCACGAAGAAAAACTTTACACTACTTGGATGGGAACAGAAGAAGATAAGATGGTTGAGTTTTCTAGTAAAGTAGGAGTGATGTCTACTGAGAACGAAGATATCCGTTCTTTAAGAGAACTTCTTACATATGGACTAAAAGGAATGGCAGCTTACACAGAGCATGCTGAGCACCTTGGAAAAACAAATCCTGAGATAGTTGCATTTATAGAGAAAGCTCTATTAGCCACTGAAGACGATACACTAGGAGCAGATGAACTTGTAGCTCTTGTACTTGCTTGTGGAGAGTATTCAGTAAAAGCTATGGCACTTCTAGATGATGCTAATACATCAGCTTTTGGACACCCTGTGGTTACAAAGGTAAATATAGGAGTAGGAACTAATCCGGGAATCTTAATTTCGGGACATGACCTGAATGATCTAAAGCAACTTTTAGAGCAGACAGAGGGAACAGGGGTAGATATCTATACTCACTCAGAGATGTTACCAGGACACTATTATCCAGAGCTTAAAAAATACTCTCATTTTGTAGGTAACTATGGAAATGCTTGGTGGAAACAGAAAGAGGAGTTTGAGGCTTTCAACGGGCCGATACTTTTCACAACTAACTGTATAGTTCCACCAACTAAAGATGCTAAATATGCTGATAAAGTATTTACTACAAATGCAGCAGGATATCCAGGATGGAAACAGATTCCAGCTCAGGATGGAAAAAAGAATTTTGCAGAGATAATAGAGATTGCAAAAACTTGTCAATCTCCAACTGAGATAGAAAAGGGAGAGATTGTAGGAGGATTTGCTCATAACCAAGTTATGGCTCTTGCTGATAAAGTTATAGATGCTGTTAAATCTGGTGCTATAAAGAGATTTGTGGTAATGGCTGGATGTGACGGAAGAATGGCAGACAGAAAATATTATGAGGAGTTTGCACTGGCTCTTCCTAAGGACGCAGTTATCCTTACAGCTGGATGTGCAAAATATAGATATAACAAGTTAAATCTTGGAGATATCGGAGGAATACCTAGAGTTTTAGATGCTGGACAATGTAATGATTCATACTCACTTGCAGTTATAGCTCTGAAATTAAAAGAGGTATTTGGATTAGATGATATCAATGATCTTCCAATAGTTTACAATATTGCATGGTATGAGCAGAAGGCAGTAACAGTTTTACTTGCTCTTCTATCTCTTGGAGTTAAAAACATCCATCTTGGACCAACATTACCTGCATTCCTATCTCCAAATGTAGCTAAAGTTTTAATAGAAAATTTCGGAATCGGTGCAATGTCTGATGTAGAATCAGATCTTAAAAAGTGGAATTTACTGTAAAATTCTTGACAAAACATTAATAAAATGTTAAAATTCCTTTAAAAATTAAAAAGGAGCTAAACTATGAATAGAGAACACTCAATAACAAAAACTTCGTATTATTACTACTATAAGTTTTAGGATTGGTGTCTTTCTCTAGGAAAATACGAATCCATTTTGTGTTACTTAATAGTAAGATATGGAGTCGTTCGTAGAAGCTTTTGTAGCCTGTGGAGATTTCCACAGGCTTTTTTTGATTTAAATATTAGGAGGTTATATATGGAAAATGTTTTAGATTTACTAAAAGATAGGGGATATGTAAAACAGTTTACTCACGAGGATGAGACAAGAGAACTGTTAGGAAAAGAGAGAGTTACATTTTATATAGGATTTGATCCAACAGCTGATTCACTTCATGTGGGACACTTTATAGCTATGATGTTTATGTCTCATATGCAAAGAGCTGGACACAGACCTATCGCCCTTATAGGTGGTGGAACTGCTATGATAGGAGATCCAAGTGGAAGAACAGATATGAGAAATATGCTTACTCGTGAGCAGATAGACCATAATGTTGCAGGAATAAAAAATCAAATGGAGAAATTTATAGATTTCTCTGATGATAAAGCTCTTCTTGTAAATAATGCAGATTGGCTTCTTGATCTTAATTATGTTGATTTTATAAGAGATATAGGATCACATTTTTCTGTAAATAGAATGTTAGCAGCTGAGTGTTTTAAATCAAGAATGGAAACTGGATTATCTTTTCTTGAGTTTAACTATATGCTTATGCAGGGGTATGATTTCCTTGTTCTTAACCAAAAATATGGATGTACAATGGAGCTGGGAGGAGACGATCAGTGGTCAAATATGATAGCTGGAGTAGATCTTATCAGAAAGAAAGAGAGAAAATCAGCTTTTGCTATGACATGTACTCTTCTGACTAACAGTGAAGGACAAAAGATGGGTAAAACAGCTAAAGGTGCCCTATGGCTAGATCCAGAAAAAACAACTCCTTATGAGTTCTACCAATACTGGAGAAATGTAGCTGACTCTGATGTAGAGAAATGTCTGTCACTTCTGACTTATGTTCCTATGGATGAGGTAAGAAGACTTTCTGCTTTGAAGGATGCTGAGATAAATGAAGCTAAGAAAATTCTTGCTTTTGAAGTTACAAAGATAGTTCATGGGGAAGAGGAAGCCAGTAAAGCTAAAAGTGCAACTGAGGCTCTTTTTGCAGGTGGAGCAGATATGAGTAATGTTCCTTCAATAGAACTTTCTAAAGACAAGCTTGGAACAGGTATTGTTCAAATTTTAGTAGATGGAGGAGTTCTGAAAACTACTAGTGAAGGGCGTAGACTTGTTCAGCAAGGAGGATTGTATATAGGTGAGGAAAAGGCAACTGCTCACGATAATCCTATAACTGAGGATCTGTTTCAAGATGGAGAGATACTTATAAGAACTGGAAAGAAAAAATTCTATAAGTTAGTTCTTGTGTAATTAGGAGTAGGAGAGAATATTGCAAGAAATTATTTTATCTGAGATGAGCATAGAAGAGATACCACTTATATATGAAAAACTTCATCGAAAATATGTAGAAAAATACTCACAAGACAATAATTGTGAGATGTTTGAAGCTTATTCACGGTGGTATCAATTTATGCTCGGTTCACCTTGTTTTACTATATATACAGTGAAAAATAAAACTGGTGATTTTATAGGTTCTTTAAAGTTTAAGATTGAGAAAAAAGATTCAATAATAGAGATTTTTTTAGATAAAGATTTTCGTGGTAAAAAACTTTCAGAAAGTATTATACGTATAGGGATATCAAAAATTATTGAAAAATATAAAATTGAAAAATTTTTAGCATATATTATAAAAGAAAATGAAGTTTCTAAACATCTCTTTGAAAAATTAGGTTTTAAATATATAAAAAATTCAAATTATAATGGAATACGGCATATGCTGTATGAAAAAAAATAAATAAACTCCCCTCTTCTTCTATATATTTATAATTGTTATTTATTCTCTTCCACAGTGGAAGGCAAAAAACATCATTTTGGAAGACCCTATTACCAGGGCGGAATGCATAATATATAAAACAAAAAGTTCTAAATTGGTTTTGTGAAGTTGATATTAAAAAAACTAATTCAAAAATAGAATAATATAAATCAAAATGATAAACAATATAAACAGAAGTCATACTTTACAAAAATAGGAAAGTATAGTAAATTATAAATAGTTTTATTAATTCAATAATATAACTAAAAAATTAACAAAAGAGTATTGGGGAGGATTAAATGAAAAAATTAGCTTTATTATTAGCAGCTATGACAGCAGTTTCTGCAGTAGCATCAGCTAAAGAAGTAATAGCAGCACCCGTAGTAGCAACTGAAGTTACTTGTCCAGAGACAGTATTAACTGCTGAACAGGAAATGGCAATATATAACAAAGTAAAGAAAAACTATAAAGGTTTCAGAGCAACAAGTTTTGGAATGGAGTTAGAGGTTGAGTCTTACTCACAGGATTCTAATAACGATATAGCAACACTAGCTAAAGCAGGATTTGCTTATAGAGATGACATAACTATGGAAATCGTAGCTATGGCAAAAAATGCATACACAGAAGGTCTTGATAGAGAGTTTAAAACTTCAGATGCAAGAGCAGAGATAGGTATTTGGAAAAAACTTAGTCCAATCGGAGGATACAATCACTCAGTAGGAACTAAATTCAGATCTGAATCAACTTTTGATAGATTATATGCTAGATATAAGTATTCTACAGGAATGGTATCAGGATATGTTGATACTATGTATAACTGGAGAAGTACTTCATCTAAAGATTCTTATACTGTAGAAGCTATGCCAGTAAGATTAAACTATAATGGATTCGGTGTTGGATATTATGCATACTTTGAAAAAGCAGTAGAAACAGAAAAAGAAAATTTCAAACAACAAGTTAGATTCTATACTCCATCATACAACTTCACAGAAAAGTTCTCTGTAAACGCTGAGTACAGACTATGGCTAGGTGAAGATACTAAAGATGAGAATGGAAATAAAACCTATAAAAACAATGAAGGAAAGATAGCTGGATATGATATAGATGCAGCAAAAGGTCATTTACTTTACCTTAACTGGTCATATGACTATTCAGAAGCTCTTAACCTTTTTGCTTACACAGGATACGAGTTTGCAGAGTGGAACGAAGAAGATGGAAGAGATAACAGAAGTTACTCTGATATCGGAGCAGGATTTAATTACAAATTCTAATCATAAAAAAGAGAGAAAATTATTTCTC
>JBOFTG010000045.1:0-5482 GCA_051651945.1 Fusobacteriaceae bacterium
TGGTAGTTCTTGATGTTGGAGCAAATTCTGATTGTAAACCTGAATTTTTGGATCATTTTGCCATTCTTGGAAGTAAATATGCAGAAATTCTTCTAGGAATAAAAAATCCAAAAGTCGGACTTTTAAATATTGGAAGTGAAGAGGGGAAAGGAAATGAAATTACAAGAGCGAGTTTTAATATTCTTTCAAATCATAAAAATATAAACTTTGTAGGAAATATTGAACCTCACAAGATGTTAGATGGAGATATTGATGTGGTTGTGACTGATGGGTATACAGGAAACATTCTTTTAAAGACAACAGAAGGAACAGCTAAATTTATAATAGATTTTTTAAAAAAAGAGATAAACAATAGTTTTATTAGTAAAATAGGTGCGATATTTTTGAAAAGAGTGTTTGGAAAATTGAAGAAAAAAATGGATTCATCAGAGTATGGAGGGGCGATATTTTTGGGATTAAACCATATATCGATTAAAGCTCATGGTGGATCAGATTATTTAGCTATAAAAAATGCTATAAAAGCAGCTAAAAAATTTATAGATGAAGATTTCATAGAAAAAGTGAAGATAGAAGTTGGGGAACTGTCTGAAAAAAAGTTTGAAGGAGAGAAACAGGATGTCTAAAAATGTTGGAATAATAGGAATAGGAAAATATGTACCTGAAAGAGTAGTCACTAATTTTGAATTTGAAAAAACAATGGAAACATCTGATGAGTGGATAAAAACAATGACCGGGGTTTCAGAGAGACGGTTTGCTTCAAGTGAAGAAGCTACTTCGGACTTATCTATCAAAGCAGCCCAACAAGCACTAGAAAGGGCAAATATAGCTCCTGAAGAGATAGATATGATACTGGTAGCAACAATAACTCCAGATCATCTTACTCCAAGTACAGCTTGTATAGTTCAAAAGAAGATAGGAGCTATAAATGCAGGAGCATTAGATGTGAATGCTGCTTGTAGTGGTTTTATTTATGCTTTGGTTTTAGCAGATTCTCTGGTGAAATCTGGTGCTAGTAAAAAAGTTTTGGTAATCGGAGCAGAAACACTTTCAAGAGTAGTTGATATGGAAGACAGAAATACAGCTATACTTTTTGGAGATGGTGCAGCAGCAGCAGTAGTAGCTGAGGTAGAAACTGGTTTTGGAATACTTTCAAATTATTTAGGAGCAGATGGAGATATAACTGAAACTCTTCATATTAAAGCCGGAGGATCAAGAAATCCTATTAATAGAGAGAGAATAGAGTTGAAAGAGCAATACATAAAGATGAAGGGTAGAGAGGTTTTTAAATTTGCAGTTAATGTTTTACCAAGTTCAACTAATGTAGCTATGGAAAGAGCTGGAATTAAGGCTGAAGATATAGATATAGTTGTGCCTCATCAAGCAAATGTAAGGATAATAGAAGCCGCTTCAAAAAAAATAGGAATTCCTGTAGATAAATTTTATCTGAATTTAGATAGATATGGTAATACATCAGCAGCTTCAATAGGTATAGCATTAAGTGAAGCTTATGAGAAAGGCATTGTTAAAAAAGGTGATATGCTAGCGATGACAGGATTTGGAGGAGGACTTACTTTTGGTTCTCTTATTATGAGATGGGCTTATTAAGTTAAGGAAAAAATTGACACTACAAAGTAGTGGTGATATAATATTACAACTGTAATAAATGAGGAGGCTTTATGTCTAAAATAGCTTTTGTTTTTCCTGGACAAGGTTCACAATATGTTGGAATGGGAAAAGAACTTTATGAAAATAATGAGATGGCAAAAAAATATTTCGATGAAATTTTTAGTAAATTAGATTTTGATCTTAAAAAAATTATGTTTGAAGGACCTGAAGAGGAACTTAAACAGACTAAAAATACTCAGCCAGCAATAGTGGCAATGAGTCTTGTATTGGAGAGGTTACTAAGAGAAAAAGGTATAGAGCCAAGCTTTGTAGCTGGTCACTCTGTTGGAGAGTATTCGGCAATAGGTTCGGCAGGATTTCTCTCTTTAGAAGATACTATAAAGCTTACTGTCTTAAGAGGTAGAGCTATGAATGAAGTATCGGAAAAAGTTGATGGAACAATGGCTGCGATATTGGGAATGGAAGCTAGTAAGATTGAAGAGATACTGTCGTCAATAGATGGTATTGTAGAAGCTGTAAACTTTAATGAGCCAAACCAAACTGTAATAGCAGGAACAAAAGAAGCTGTAGAGAAAGCTTGTGCCTCTCTTAAAGAAGCTGGAGCAAAAAGAGCTATACCACTTGCTGTATCGGGTCCATTTCATTCTTCATTAATGAAACCAGCAGGAGAGAAATTAAAAGAAGAGGCTACTAAATTTGAATTCAAAAATGTTGTGACTCCTCTTATAGCGAATACAACAGCAAATTTAATAACTACTAAAGAACAAATTGTAGAAGAGATATATAATCAGAGCTTTGGACCTGTTAAGTGGGTAGATACAATAAGAGAGTTAAAGTCATCTGGTGTTACGGAAATATATGAGATTGGAGCTGGAAAAGTAGTTGCAGGTCTCATAAAAAAAATCGATAAAGAAATTGTTGTTAAGAACATAGAAAAGCTTGAAGATTTAGAAAATATAATGTAAAATTAAACAAGTGTTTAGTAAGAAGTTTATAATTCAAAATTATAATATAAAATAAAAAATACTTAGGAGGAAAAAATGTTAGATAAAATCAAAGAAATAGTTGTTGATCAGTTAGGTGTAGAGGCGGAACAGGTAACTATAGATGCGAATTTCGTAGAAGATCTTGGAGCAGATTCACTAGATACAGTAGAGTTAATAATGGCATTCGAAGAAGAATTTGAAGTTGAGATACCAGATTCTGAAGCTGAAAAAATAAAAACTGTAAAAGATGTTGTAAACTACATCGAGTCACATAAATAATAGATAAAAAGAAGGGGTATTCTAAATACCCCTTTATTTGTATTTATTCAAGAATGAATGTAAAAATATAAATTATTTGGGAGGTATTACTTTGAGAAGAGTAGTAGTAACAGGATTGGGAATGGTAACTGCCCTTGGAACAGATGCTCAGACATCATGGGAAAAAATAAAAGCTGGAGAGACTGGAGTAACTCATATAGAAGCTTTCGATACTACGGATATGCCAGTGAAAATTGCAGCAGAGATAAAGAATTTTAATCCAATAGATTATGGAATTGAGAAGAAAGAGATAAAAAAACTTGCTAGAAACACTCAGTTTGCCATAGCAGCTACAAAAATGGCATTAGAAGATGCAAATTTTAAGATAACGGATGAAAACGCTGAAAGAGTTGGAACAATAGTTTCTTCTGGTATTGGCGGGATGGAAATTTTCGAGGAACAGTATTATTCTATGATACAAAAAGGTCCTAAAAGAATATCACCATTTACAATTCCTGCAATGATATCTAATATGGCAGCTGGAAATGTGGGAATATATTTTGGAGCAAAAGGTATAAACAAAGCTATTGTTACAGCATGTGCGGCAGGTACTAACTCAGTAGGAGATGCTTTTGAGGCTATAAAAATGGGAAGAGCAGATGTTATGATAGCTGGTGGAACAGAGGCTTCTATAACGCCTTTTGCTTTGAACGCTTTTGCTAATATGAAAGCACTATCTACAAGAAATGATGACCCTTCAAAAGCTTCTAGACCATTTACAGCAGATAGAGATGGATTTGTAATGGGAGAGGGAGCTGGAGTTCTTATTCTTGAAGAGATGGAATCTGCAAAAGCTAGAGGAGCAAGAATCTATGCTGAGATTGTAGGTTATGGAGAGACGTGTGATGCTTATCATATAACTTCACCGTCTGAAGGTGGAGAAGGTGGAGCAAGAGCTATGAAAATGGCTATGGACGAAGCTGGTATCGATTATAATACAGTAGATTATATAAATGCTCACGGGACTTCAACTCCTGCTAATGATAGAAATGAAACAGCAGCTATAAAATCTGTATTTGGTGATCATGCAAAAGAACTTTTAGTGTCATCTACAAAAGGAGCGACAGGGCATGGACTAGGAGCAGCCGGAGGAATAGAAGCGGCTATATTAGCTTTAGCAATATATGAAGAGGTAATACCACCAACTATAAATTATGATAATCCAGATCCAACTTTAGATTTAAACTATGTTCCAAATCATCTTGTAAAAAAAGAGATAAGAGTAGGACTTTCAAATTCATTGGGATTTGGTGGACATAACGCAGTAATAGCTATGAAAAAATATAAGTAATACCGGGAGAGAAAATGAATAGAGATATAAAACAGCTGGAAGAGAGACTAGGATATAGTTTCAAGAATAAAAAGATGCTGAAAAATGCTCTTATTCATAGATCTTATGGAAACGAAAATTGGAAATATAAAAATATAAATAACGAGAGATTAGAACTGCTGGGGGATGCAGTTCTGGATCTTATTGTTGCTGAATATCTTTATAAAGTTTTTGCAAACTCGACAGAGGGAGAACTTGCAAAAATAAAATCTATGGTAGTAAGTGAGCCAGTTTTAGCCAAAGTTTCCAAAGGTTTATGCATGGGAGAATATCTTCTTTTAAGCAAGGGAGAGGAGATGACAGGGGGAAGAGAAAGAAGCTCAATTTTAGGAGATGTTTTCGAGGCAATTTTAGGTGCTATATATCTTGATTCAGATTTTCATAGCGTTAGAGAAGTTGCTCTTAGACATATGAAAGATTGGATAGATAATATTGATACAAACGATGAGATATTAGACTATAAAACAATACTTCAAGAGTATACCCAAAAAGAGAAAAAAATAGTTCCAACTTATGAAGTTGTTTCAGAGTCTGGTCCTGATCATATGAAAACTTTCGAAATTGTGGTTAAAATTGGAATAGATATTTTTGGAAAAGGAATTGGTAAAAACAAAAAAATTGCAGAACAAGCAGCCGCTAAAGATTTAATAAAGAAGCTAGAGGTAAAAATAAATGAAGCACTATAATATACCCATTTTTATAAATCATGTAGGGTGCCCAAACTCTTGTGTTTTTTGTAGCCAACAGAAGATAAACGGAGTAGAGACAGATATCTCTCCCGAAGAGGTAGATAAGATAATAGAAGAGTATCTTATCTACCTGCCAGAAAAAGCTCATATAGAGGTAGCATTTTTTGGTGGAACTTTTACTGGAATATCTTTTGAACTTCAAAAAAAATATTTGAAAATAGTGAAACCATATATAGATTCTGGAAGAGTTGAAGGGATAAGATTATCTACGAGACCAGATTGTATTGATGATAAAATTTTAATACAGTTAAAAGAAAATGGAGTGAAAGTTATAGAGTTAGGAGTTCAATCTTTAAATCAAGAAGTGCTTGACCTCACAGAGAGGAACTATCCTGTTTCAGCAGTTGAAGAAGCTGTAAAAAAAATAAAAGAGTATGGGATAGAAGTTGGAATTCAGCTTATGATAGGTCTTCCAGGAAGTGATTTTGATAAAGATTATTTAACAGCAAAGAAAGCTTTGGAAATGAAGCCAG
>JBOFTG010000046.1:0-4716 GCA_051651945.1 Fusobacteriaceae bacterium
CTCTCTCTTTTGTTTTCATAAATTACCCCCTGTGTGCTATACCGATTAACTCTTTTATATTTTCATAGCCATTTTCTTCACAATATTTTTCAAGTCCATACTTAACATCAACTGGAAGAATCGGATTGGAAAATATTCCAGTTCCAAGAGATACCATACTAGCTCCAGCCATTATAAATTCTAATGCATCTTCCCAAGATGAAATTCCACCCATACCGATAATTGGGATTTGAACTGCTTTATAAACTTGATAGACCATACGTAGTGCTACAGGTTTTACTGCTGGTCCTGAAAGACCTCCCATTATGTTTCCAAGAATTGGTTTACGAGTTTTTATATCTATTGCCATACCTAAAAGAGTATTTATAAGGCAGAGTGCATCAGCACCATTAGCTTCAACAATTTTAGCTATACCGGCTATATCCGTTACATTTGGAGAAAGTTTAACAATAAGAGGTTTAGAAGTTACAGCTCTTACCTCCTTTGTTACTAACCCAGCCATATCTGGATTAGCACCAAAAGCCATTCCACCATCTTTTACATTAGGACATGAAATATTAAGTTCTATCATATCTACTTCTGGAATAAGATCTACAATTTTAGCTAATGCAACATACTCTTCTAAAATTTTTCCATTTATATTTACTATAAGTGGTGTTTTAATACCAGATTTTTTTATGTTTGGAAGAATAACATCTCTAAAATACTCGACTCCAGGATTTTCAAGTCCTACACAATTTAGCATTCCACCAGGAGTTTCAGCTATTCTAGTTCCTATATTTCCATCTCTAGCTTCTAGAGTAATTCCTTTTACTACTATTCCACCCAGTTCATTGGGATCAAAATAATCTTTATATTCCATTCCAAATCCAAAGCATCCAGAGGCTGTAACGATTGGATTTTTAAACTCTTTATTTAAAAAATTTGTTTTTAATCTATTCATCGAATCCTCCTAAATTATATACATGAACAAGGTTCAGCTTGGGCTGGCATAGTTTCTACTATTATTTTGCTATCAAATACTGGTCCATCATGACAAACTTTTTTCATACCATCTAAAGTTTTTATAGAGCATCCAACACAAGCTTTTACTCCGCATGCCATTTTTTCCTCTAAAGAGATTTCACACCATATATTTTTTTTGTTAGCAATCTCTCCCACTAATTCCATCATTCTATGGGGTCCGCAAGAGTATATATTATCTATGTGATTATTACCGATAATTTCCCTCATCTTCTCAATAACATTTCCTTTTTCTCCAATAGATCCATCATCACTCATAATGTGAAGTTCAACATTTTTATCTTCTAGATTGAAATTTTCTAAAATTTTAAGGGCAGTTGAATTACGTCCTCCAGCTATAAATATTACTTTATTTTCTCCATCTCTTAGAGAATCAAGAAGATATTTCATAGGAGCCAGACCCATTCCACCACCAATAAGTAGAGTAGTCTTATTTTTTACTTTAGTAGAAAATCCATTTCCTAGAGGTCCTTGTATATCCAGAAAATCATCGATTTTCATTTTAGAGAACTCTTCAGTTCCTTTTCCCTTTACCTCATAATAAAATTCTAAAAATCCATTTTCGTTATCTACATTGTGAAGACTTATTGGTCTTCTCAAAATATTTATTCCGTTTTTACATTTGAACATAAAGAATTGCCCAGGCTTTGACACTTGACTCATTGAAGGGCTCTCAATTTTCATAAGGTAATAATGAGAATCTACTTTTTTATTTTCAATTATTTTACAATTTTCTAAAAACATCTTATCTAATCACATCCTTTATCTCTCTTCTGCAATAATAGCAGAAATCTCTTCCTTGGTGGTGCACTATTTTATTATCTGTTTCTTCATTTCTGCTTATGCAATTACTATTTTGACAAAGTGGCTCAAAAGATTGAAAGATATATTCTTCCTCTTTTTTATCTCTTAAGAAAGAGAATTTTTCTAAAGAAAGAGAGATAATAGCTTCTCTTACCGGCACGCCATTTGCAGCTTGTTCAAAATATTTTGCAAATTTTGTATCATCCACATCTAAGTGAATCTCGTTTACTCTAGGTAGAGGATGCATAACTATAAGATTGTCTTTTGCATCTACTAAATTCTTAGCATGTAAGATATAATTATCTTTTACTTTCTCATAGATATTAGGATCTTCGAACCTCTCTTTTTGAACTCTAGTGACATAAAGTACATCAATTTTTTTGATAATCTCTTCAAAATTATCGAGTAATTGATATTTTATTTCTTTTTCTCTTAGTTCTTCTAAGATATAACCTGGAATCTGAATTTCAGAAGCTGCTATAAAATAAAATTCGGCATTGAAGAGTGAAAGAGCTTTAGTTAGAGAGTGAACAGTTCTTCCATATTTCAGATCTCCTAAAAAAGCTATCTTTATATTTTCTAAGGATTTTTGCTCTTTTTGAATTGTGTAGAGATCCAAAAGAGTTTGGCTCGGATGCTCATTTGAACCGTCTCCCCCGTTTATAACAGGAACCTTAGATATATCGGCAGCAAATCTTGCTGATCCGTCTTTAGGATGCCTTATAATTATTGTGTCACAATACGATTCGGCCATTTTTACAGTATCTCTAAGTGATTCACCTTTTTGAAGAGAAGTTCCTCCAGGAGAATCAAAACCGTGTACAGGAGCTCCAAGTCTATATGCTGCAGTAACAAAAGAGAGTCTAGTTCTAGTAGAAGGCTCAAAAAATAGTGTAGAAACAATATTTTCTCGGCAAAGGTCTCTTTTTGGTGCCAAATCTAATTGGTTGGCTCTTTTTAAAATCTCTAAAATCTCATTTTTACTGAAATCTTTCATAGAAATAAAGTGGTTCATGATTCCTCCTTGGAATTTTTATAAAAAAAATGGTGATAATTACTCCAAAAATAAATTTGGAATAGTTACCACCGAATAGGATATATATAATTGAAATTTAATAGGTTATACTGGAAGAAGATGAATTGATTTTCAATTGAAATGTATTTTTTTAGCATGTTTTCATCCTCCTTAAAACTTTTATACTTTGACGAGTATAACATGTTGAGTAAAAAATAGCAATATATTTTTTACTTAAAAAAAAGAATTGACATAAAACTAAAATTTTAGTATACTGCCCCTTAGAACATAAAAAAAGGAGGTAGAGATATGAGGTTAGGGAATCTATTCAAAATTGTAGCAAAAAAATCTTCTGATTCAACTATCTCTATTATTCCATTTGAAATATATTATATTTTTATAATTTTGGTATAGCTATCTGCTATACCTTTTTTTTTGAAAAAATGGGAGGAACTATGAAAGGAAAACTTATTTTAGAAAATGGAATGGTTTTTGAAGGTAAAATATTTGGTGGGGGAGAGAGATGTGTAGGTGAACTTGTCTTCAACACAGGTATGACAGGTTATCAGGAACTTTTAACAGATCCCTCTTACTATGGGCAGATGGTTGTAATGACATATCCAATGATAGGTAATTATGGAGTTAACCTTGAAGATTTAGAGTCAAGCTCGGTGAAAGTGAGAGCTTTAATTATAAAAGAGGATGCAAAACTTCCGAATAATTTTAGATGTGAGATGACTTTAGATGGATTCCTTAGACAGCATAACACAGTTGGATTTAAAGGTGTTGATACAAGGCATTTAACTAAAATTATAAGAGAAAATGGCTCTATGAAAGCTATAATAACTGTAGAAGATTTAACACAAAAAGAGATAAAAGAGATGTTTGATGGATTTTCTAATACAGATGCTGTAGAGAAAGTTAGTACAAAAGATATCTATGAGATCCCGGGAAAGGGCATTAGACTAGGAGTTATGGATTTTGGAATTAAAAATAATATCCTTAGAAATTTTGAAGTTAGAGGATGCCATATGACTGTTTTTCCTTGGAATGCAACAGCTGAAGAGATGTTAAACCATAATTTAGATGGGATTTTTCTAAGTAATGGACCTGGAGATCCTGCAGAACTTACAGAAGTGGTAAACGAGATAAAGAAAATGGTAGGAAAACTTCCAATAGTTGGAATATGTTTAGGACACCAACTTTTAGCTTGGGCTCTTGGAGGTTCTACAAAAAAATTAAAATATGGACACAGAGGCGGAAACCATCCTGTTAAAGACTTGGATAGAAATAGAATTTATATAACATCTCAAAATCATGGATATATAGTTGATAAGATGCCAGACTCAATGAGAGAGTCACATGTCAATATAAACGATGGTTCAAATGAAGGAATGAAAAGTGATGAACTTAATATAATGTGTGTTCAATATCATCCAGAGGCATGGCCAGGACCACAAGATAATAACTATCTTTTTGATGATTTTATGAAGACGATTGAAGGGGGAAAAAATGTTAGATAAAAACATAAAAAAATGCTTAATAATAGGATCTGGTCCTATAGTTATAGGTCAAGCGGCAGAGTTTGATTATTCTGGAACACAAGCATGTGAAACCCTTAAAAATGAAGGTATAGAAGTTGTTCTTATAAATAGTAATCCAGCATCAATAATGACAGATACAACTGTTGCTGATAGAATATATCTTGAACCAATAACACTTGAATTTGTAGAGAAAATAATAGAAAAAGAGAGACCAGATTCAATCTTGGCAGGTATGGGAGGACAAACAGCTCTTAACTTGGCAATAGAACTTAACGACAAGGGAATCTTAGAGAAATACGGAGTTAAAGTTATAGGTACATCTATTCAATC
>JBOFTG010000047.1:0-7098 GCA_051651945.1 Fusobacteriaceae bacterium
AACCTATTCAAGAAAACGTTGAACTATATGATGAAATTTATAAGAAATTTAAAGTTCTTTATCCTACATTAAAAAATTTTTATCAGGGGTAGCTGTTTTTTTGGGGAAAGTGATCATTTGTACACTTTCCCCAGTAATATCAATACTTTCTCCCTGCCTAAATTTCTAAAACTAACTTATTTTCTGCCACTTGATGAAGCATCATTTTTATCAAAGTTTGGTATGGAACTCCAATTTGTATAGCCTTTGATTTAATTTTAGTCAAATCTTTTTCGTTTACTCTTAAGCTAATAGATGTAGTCTTTTCAACTGTATTTTTAGCCATTTGCATATATTCTGATAGATCATCTTCAGATTTTTTCATCTCTCTATTTTCAAAAGCTTCTAATATCTCAAGTTCTTCTTTGTCAAGATTATACTTTTTCATTGTTATTCACCTCTTTTAAATATTCTTTAGTTTTTTTTCTACTAGGAATAATAGTTTTTAGGAATATTCCAGTGTCCTCTCTCACAAAAGGAACTACATAGCAATAATTATTGATATCTATAATGAAATTTTTTTGATGAGGGTAGTTTGAATTCTCCTCCACTCCTAAAAGTCTTCCCTCAATTATAGCTTCAACAACCTCTTCAAATCCAATATCCCTAGTTTCTTTCAATAACTGATTTTTCTCAGGACTCCAATTAATTATCTTCATAAGATATTATAATACAATGTATATACAATGTCAAGAAGTGTGAAAATAATTCTCTCTCCCGAAAACGCGGAATAACAACGTTAAGTACTTGGTTGATATCCATTTTCTCTTTTGTTTTCAAGGATTTTTCGATATATTGAAGCACGAGAAATATTTGTGATTTCACAGATCTGTTTTACTGTCATCCTCCCCTCTTCATAAAGTTTCAAAGCGTGTTTCATCCCAGCATGGTTATTATGGTATTTTTTTAATCTTCCTTTGAATTTCCCCTCTTTCTTAGCTAATTCAATTCCCTCCTTTTGTCTCATTTTTATCAAATCTCTTTCCAGTTGATTTACTCCAGCCATTACTGTTATGAGGAATTGACTATATGGATTATCTTCTGATAGGTCTAGCCACGTATCTTTCAGAGATTTTAGAAGTGCTTTCTTTTCTTTAATTTTATCTATCAGTAGAAAAAGATCCTGTGTGCTACGGGTTATTCTAGTTAGATCAGTGACATAGATAGTATCTCCAAATTCTAACTGGGAAATCATACTTTGAAGCTCTTTTCTATCAGTAGTAGCTCCCGATATTTTTTCTTGAAAAAGAAGATCCATTCCAACCTCTTCTAGTTGCTGAAGCTGTCTTCCTAGATTTTGACTTTCTGAGCTTACTCTTACATATCCTAATTTTCTCAATTTAAAACCTCCTTAGTGATACAACTCTTGTGAGACGTTGCAAACTACCATTTTACCATGATTAAATAACTGTATCAATAGGGTGTACTCTATTGATATAATATCAGAATTAAGGATATATTTCGAGTAAAAGGAAAATAAAATGACATTAAGAGGCAGAGAATTTTTTTCACAAGAACAGAGAGATGAATTTATGAAAATACTAGAGGACGAATGGATACTGGGAACCTACTACACCTTTTCTAAACATGATTTAGAGATAATCAAAAAGCATAGAACAGATGAGAATAGAATAGGGTTTGCTCTTCAATTAGCTGTTTTAAGATATCCAGGATGGTCATATAGCTATGTGAAATCTATTCCTAAATCAGTTGTTAGCTATATTGCCAAACAGATAGGAACTGGAGTTGTTCCAGCTAGAAAATATCCTCAAAGAGAAAATACTTTGTGGGTACATCTAAAGGAGATTAGAGAGGAGTATGGATTTACAACTTTTACAGATAGTGAGTACCAGAAAACCTTTCAATATATATGCCAATTAAGCTTGGAAAATGAGGGAACTCTCTATCTTTTCCACTCCTGTTTAAACTTTTTAAGAGAGAATAGGATAATATTTCCTGGAATTACTACTCTTGAAAATCTAATATGGGAAGCTAAAACTGAGACAGAGAGAAAAATTTTTGATACTTTGGAAAACTCTCTTTCAAAAAGTCAAAAAGATAAATTAGATGCTCTACTTATTCCCAAGCATGAGTTAGAAGAGAGAAATTTAACTCCCTTAGGTTGGTTAAAAATACCCATAGGTTTTCCTTCCCCTGATACTTTTTTAAAGTTAGCTGAAAAACTTGAGTATATAAGAGAACTGGAACTAAGTCATAATCTCATAGAGCATTTTCATCCCAATAGAGTTATCCAAATATACAGGATGGCAATGAGATATGAACCCTATGCTTTAAGGGAATTTAAAGAGCATAAGAGATATGCACTTCTTGTAATTCTTTTGATAAATCTTTCAAAAGACCTTACAGGGGTAGCTGTGTTTTTTTTGGGACAACGGATCAAACATATGTTTTCCCTAGTAATTTCAAGGGATAATATCAAAATGAATGATGTTATCCCTTTTCTCATAAACTACAGTTTTTGGAGCTATGAAAAAACAGGTAGTTTTGAAACAAGAATTTTGTTAAAATAGTTTCATAACTATTCACAGAACTATTGCCGATAATATTGTCAATATCTATGTATCAAAAACATGAGTTACGGAGGCTATTTTAATGAAATTTGGGTATGCAAGAGTTTCAACTACTGATCAGAATTTAGAAATGCAGATTGGTGCATTGGAAAAATATGGAGTGGATAAAATATTTTCAGATAAAGCGACTGGAAAGAATATGCAGAGGAAGGAATTTTCTAAACTGCTTGAGCAATTGAGAAAAGGAGACACACTTGTGATATTTTCTCTTTCTAGGCTAGGAAGAAAAACTAAGGATCTCATTGAACTTGTAGAAAAACTTAGTGCTGAAGGTATCAATCTGGTATCTCTCAAAGAGAACATTGATACCACTTCTCCAATGGGAAGAGCTATGATAGGTATGATCTCCATCTTTGCTGAGCTTGAAAGAGAGCTGATTACCGAAAGAGTTAAAGAGGGTGTGAAAAATGCTAGAGCTAGAGGTCGATTAGGTGGAAGACCACGGATTAATAGTGAGAAAGTTAGAGAAGCTCTAGCTCTTTACCACACAGAACATTACTCTGTACAGGAAATCATCAATAAAACAGGAGTTTCAAAGGCTACTCTTTACAGAAGACTCTCTGAGCTGGAAAACAAGAATGAAATCAATAAATAGTTTGCTGCTGACTGAGAAAGAAAAAATAGAACTTCTGACAATCAAAACTACTAAAAATGATCTTTCGAATAACTTCCTGCTTTCTCCTAATCAGTTCAATGATATAAAGCAAATTAGTAAAAATTCCATGCAGCTGGGTTATGCTATCCAATTGCTTTTTCTAAAAAATTTAGGCAGAAGAATTCCATTGAATCTCAAAGAAATACCTAATGAAATCATAGATTTTATAGCCGAACAACTAGAAATTAAATATGTAAACCTTGAATTGTACTTGCAAACTGAAGCTACCAGAAAAAGACACTTTAAAAAAATATCATCACAACTAGATTTTTCAAAATTTCAACTGACTGATCAAATCTTGAATATTGCAAACAATTTGACACACACACTAGCTTCTAACAAAGAGATGGTTTTCCAATTTTTGGAAAAGCTGAGAGAACTAAAAATTGTAGCTCCAGGGCTTTCAACAATTGAAGATATTTTAGGAAATTCTTTAAAAACTTCAGAATCAAAGATATACGAGAAAGTTTTACAGCAGCTTCAGAATAGAGAAAATCTCCTGAAACTCTTTGAAACAGATGAGAAAGAGGAGTCCCTTTATACTCAATTGAAGAATACCTCAGTAAATGTCAGCTCAAATGGTGCAAAAGAGTTGTTGGCTAAGATTAAAATGATCGATGAATTGGAGTGCAATTGCGATTTATCTTTTCTTTCAGAAGCCAAATCTATGTACTTTTCTTCAGAGATTCAAAGATCTAACAGGACTAGGATAATGAGATTTTCTGATGTTAATAAAAGAGATGCTTACTTAGCCATGTTTCTCCATTTCAGAAGAAAAAGTTTCGTAGATATGGTAATAGAAGTAACATCCAGCTATGCACATAAAGTGCTAAAACGTAGTCGTAAAAAAACTCAGAAGCATAATGCACTTAATTTTCAAAACTACAGGAATAATTCTAATAGACTCAAGGATATTTTGCGGGATATTATCGAGATAGAAGAGTTTGATGAGTTTAAACAGTACAAGGATTCTCTGCTCTCTTTGAAGCAGGAGTTAGATTCTCAGGAAGATGAGATGGATGATGTTGATTTTCTTTTGAAATCCCATAACAGCTTCAACTATACAAACGAACTCCTGGAGTGCATCAAGTTTGACAGTAATACCAAGCCTGAATTAGTGAAGTTACTGAATTTATTCCCTTCATGTAAGAACAAGAAGAAGCTCGAGATAAGCATCCATTTTTTCAGCTCTCAATGGCAGAGATATATCAAAAAATACGATTACAGCAAGAAGATAGTTGAGATTGCTCTTCTCTATGCCGTGAGAGATAACATTAGATCCGGAGATCTTTTTGTGAGAGAAAGTGGAAAATACAATAGTTTTGACCACTATCTTCTTGAACCCACTGAGATAAGGGGGGATGAAGAGTCTATAAAGTTTTTTAATGAGATTAAAAACTCTTTCAGGCTTCCTAAAAAACTGGATTTCAATCTTGAGATAGATAAAGATGAGAAAAGCTCTTTCAGTGAGATGATCTATAGCTATTTTCCTAAAATTACCATGACTGAAATGATTTATGAAGTAAATTCTTGGACCGGTTTTCTTGATGATTTCAAAGAGAATCTCCAATCAGGAGTTTCAGAAAAGCAGAAAAATATCGTTGCCACTCTCCTGGCGAATGGGCACAATATCGGATTTTCAAAAATGGCAATCTCAAGTTCAATAGATGAAGGAGCTCTTAGAAGAACCAACGAATATTACTTCAATTACAGCACTCTTTCCAAAGCTCAGATAACGCTGGTAAATTACCATCATTCCTTGGATATTACGAAAAATTGGGGTGATGGCGGAAAATCCTCCTCCGATGGAATGAGAGTTCCCATAAATACAAAAACAATCTATGCAGACTACAATACCCATTATGGAAATAGAGGTGGAGCAATTTATCGGCATATCAGTGATCAGTATACTCCCTACTATGTCCAGATGCTTCAAGGTAGAGATAGCAATCACATTCTAGATGGACTTCTCTACCATGAAACGGATCTTGATATATATGAGCATTCCACAGATACTGCGGGATATACAGAGCAGATGTTTGCTTTGACCTATCTTTTAGGTTTCAAATTTAAACCTAGAATAAAGAACTCTGAACAGCAGCAACTCTACTTCTTTGAAAATACAGAGATTGGAAATATTAAATTCAAGAAGATAAATGAGAAGGTAATAATCGAAAATTATCATGAGATTATGAGACTTGTTGAATCGATAAGAGTGGGAAAGGTCAAGGCTTCCTTGATTTTACAGAAAATAGGATCCTATGCTAGAGATAATTCAGTGGCCAAAGGGCTTAAAGAGTTGGGAAGAATCTTCAAAACAATGTATCTTCTTGATTATTTTTCAGATAAAGTTTTGAGGAAAGAGGTTCAACAGATGCTGAATAAAGGGGAATCTATAAACTCAGTGGGGAGGATCTTACACTTTGGAAAGCACGGAAGGATCAGTGAAACTACTATCGAGGAACAACTTGAAAAAGCCAGTTCATTGAACATTCTCTTGGGAGTTCTCATAATTTGGAATTCTAGATACTTGGAAAAGGTCTACAAAGCTGTAAAAGATCAAGAGTGGTTTGATGAGATCCAATTTAAAAGAGTCAGCCCTCTTGGAACAGTACATGCTAATTTCTTAGGAAAATATGTCTTCGAAGATGGAAGAATAGTTGGAGAAGATGGATTACGACCACTTAAAATAAGGAATTATTAAAATCATTGGAATCATTGGGGAAAACATATGTTTGATCCGTTTTCCCCAAAAAAACACAGCTACCCCTTTTGTTCTAAACAGAACTCAGTATCTTTAATCTAAGAGATTTCTATTCCATCAAATTTAAGATTTATATATTTTTTTATCTTATCTTGTACAATGGCTCTATTTTCTGGAGTATAGAAACCTCCTTGAGTGGCTTTAATTTCGTCAAGGTGGTGTTCACGTCCCTCGTCTGTAGTTCTGTCACGTATTAAACCATCTTCAGCTATTACGAATTTCCAATGACCTTTTTCATCTTTTTCAAGATCTCCACCAGCTCCACAACCCTGACATTCTATTGGCCAATAAGTTCCATCCCATTGAACCTCGCCTTTGCTAAGAGAGTTAGAATGACAGTTAGGACACCATCCAAAATCAGCTTCTCCTAACCATTTTCTCTCTTCTGGAGAAGTCAGTAGAGCATCGATTATATTATTTCCAAGAGTTTTTGCTCTTTCAATTAGATTATCATTAAGAAGACATTGAGCCGGTGCCGGAACTCTTTTTGCAAGAATCATATCTACTATTTTTAGAGATGTTGTAAATGTTGTTGCAGCCATAGCTTCTAATGCCATAGATTGCCATGAACGTGTAGATCCTCCTACAGCTATAAGTCCTGCCACAGGATATTTTTTTTCTATTGCACCTATCGAGCTGAGAAAAGCTGTTTCATAACTTAAATTTCTATGCATAAATTTTAAAAAAGTAGCACTAGGCATCAGATCATATGTGGGTGCAGAGAATATTATTGCATCCTGTTCTAAAAATACATTCATTAAAACATCTTTATCATCCTTATTAGTAAGCATACAATCTACTTTTTTTCCTGAAGACATTCCGTGAGTACATATTGTACACCCTGTACACTCCTCTATATGATAATCCTTCAAATTTATCATTTTAACTTCTGCTCCTCTTTCTGTACATGCTAAAAGAGCCTCTTTCAATAAAATTTCTGAATTAGAATTTTTCCTTCCCGCAGTTACTCCTAATACTTTCATACTTCATCTCCTCTGTTTTTTTTTATCTAACAGAGATATTTTAAACCTTAGGGTAACCCTCAGGTC
>JBOFTG010000048.1:0-1440 GCA_051651945.1 Fusobacteriaceae bacterium
GAAAGATAATATAGAGAAGTTAAAAAGATATAGATATAATTTTATCGAATCTGACGAAGGTTTTCTTGCTTGCAACACAAATGCAAAGGGAAGAATGAAAAATCCGGAAGAGATAGTACAGATAATCGAAGAGTTTATAAATTTAGAAAAGATAGAAAAAAAATTCTTAGGAAAAAAAATACTAATAACAGCAGGAAGAACAGAGGAGCCTTTAGATCCTATCCGTTATCTTTCAAATCTCTCTTCAGGAAAGATGGGGTATGCTCTAGCGAAAATAGCTTTTAAAATGGGAGCGGAGGTAACATTAGTATCTGGACCTACAAACATAGAGCCTCCTATAGGAGTAAATTTAATAAAAGTTAGAACAGCTATTGAGATGTATGGAAAATGTCTTGAGATATTTCCATCTCAAGATATAGGGATAGGGTGTGCGGCTGTTGCAGATTATAGACCTAAGATGTTTTCAGATTCTAAAATTAAGAAGAAAGATGGAGATTTGATAATAGAGTTAGAGAGAAATCCAGATATATTATACACTTTGGGACAAAGTAAGATGAAAAGTCAAAAGCTTATAGGTTTTGCAGCTGAAACGGAGAATATAATAGAGTATGCCAAAGGAAAACTGTTAAAGAAAAATCTAGATATGATTGTGGCTAACCATGCTTCAAATATGCAAAGTAATTTTAATAGTGTTACTCTTATAAAAAATGATGGAGAGATTCTTTCTATAGATAATATGGAAAAAGATAAGATAGCAATAGCTATATTAGAAAATATTTAAAAAATGAATTTTTGCTATGGAGGAGTTATGAGAAAAATTATATACTTGGTAATTTTGATGATGTTGTCAACTTTAACATTTTCAAATGTTTCTACAAAGAAAAAATATCAATCTTTGAAATTAGAGGGAAAGATTGAGTATAAAAATTTTGAAAAAGCTATGCAGGGATATCGAAAGATTGCTAATAAAAAAAATGATGGATTAATAGCGATAATAGATTATACAAAACCCAGTATAGAGAAAAGATTTTTTCTTATAGATTTGAAAAAAAATCAGATTTTATATAATACTCTTGTAGCTCATGGAAAAAATAGTGGAAAAAATGAAACTTTAACTTTTTCAAACATACCGAATTCATATAAAAGTTCTTTGGGATTTTTTCTTACAGAAAATGCATACAATGGTAAATTTGGTTATTCTCTTAGACTTAAAGGTCTAGAAGAGGGAGTTAATTCAAATGCTTTTGATAGAAATATAGTGATTCATGGTGCTGATTATGTAAGTAAAGATTTTATAAAGCAGTTTGGATTTTTAGGGAGAACCGAAGGTTGTCCTGCTCTCCCTAAAGAAATGACATCTGAAATAATAGATAAGATACAAGGAGGAACAGTAATCTTTGTAGTTGGAAATGATCATCATTATGATCATAGTAGTCCTTT
>JBOFTG010000049.1:0-2380 GCA_051651945.1 Fusobacteriaceae bacterium
ATATTTAAACATATTTTGTGAAAGCTCTATATATAGGTTATACTCATCTTTTGAGAGATCTCCGTCTTCATGAAGTATATCTGCAAATATCTTGTCACAGTAGATAGCTCTGTCAAAAACTCCACCACCATTTTTAACAGCAGTTTTTATCATCTCCATTCTCTTATTTAAAAGCAGTACTTGAAGAGAAAAAGAATATCTTTTCTTGTCATAATAGAATTTATCAAGTATCGGATTCTCATAAACAGGTTCTTGATAAAGTTCCTTATTAAAATGTTCAGATATAATTTTTGAAAGAGTAGTTTTCCCAACTCCTACAACACCATCTACATAAATCATTGCAAACTCCTTTTGTATTTTTTCTAAAATATTATACCATACTTTACAGAAAAAATCAAAATATTGTTTCAATTATTATTTTCAGCACTACATATAGTATTTTTTATTTTATTATCCTTTTATATATGAGTACAGTGTTTTTACTCCTATTCCAGTTGCACCTTTTTTGTGATAGAATCCTGCTGACTCATAAAAAGCTGTTCCTGCAATATCAATATGCATCCATGGTAAACCTTCTGAAAACTCCTCTAAGAATGAAGCTGCACTACATGCTCCACCCCATCTTCCACCACTATTTTTCAGAGATGCCACATCTGATTTAACAGCTTTTTTGTATTCTGGAAGTAAAGGCAGTTGCCAGAAAATTTCTTCCCATTTTTCAGAGGCTTTATCCAGTTTTTGGAACATCTCTTTTCTGTTAGTGAATACACCAGTTGCTGCATTTCCAAGAGCCACAACCACAGCTCCAGTTAAAGTTGCAACATCAATAATCTCAGAAACATTCTCTTTTTTGGCAATATATGTCATAGCATCTGCTAAAGTAAGTCTTCCTTCAGCATCTGTATTTATAATCTCAATATATTTTCCTGCCATAGTTGGAACAATATCCCCAGGTCTATAAGCATCTGAACCAATCGAATTTTCACAAGCAGCTACTACAGCCACCACATTCTTTTTAAGTTTGTTTTTTGCAATAGCACACATAGCTCCAATAACAGTTGCAGATCCTCCCATGTCATCTTTCATATTGAACATAGAATCTGTAGGTTTTAGAGATAATCCTCCAGTATCATATGTTAATCCTTTTCCAACTAAACCGTAGGTATATTTATCATCTGAATCTCCAAAATATCTCATAACAATAACATATGGTCTGTTAACTGAGGCTCTTCCCACCATCAAAAAAGCTTCCATTCCAAATTTTTTAGCTTTGTTCTCATCTAAAATCTCAACTTGAAAACCAAATTTATCTCCATATTCCTCTGTTAGCTCTGCAAGTTTTTTAGGAGTCATCACTTCAGCTTGTTCGTTTACTAAATCTTTTGCAATGTCTGTTGCACGCATAAGATTCTCAACTTCTGATATAGAAATTTTTCTACCATCCAACAAAAGAAGATCTACTGATAGTTTTTCGCCCTTATCTTTTTTATTTTTTTCTTTATATTTATCAAAATCGTAATTTATATGAGACACAACTTCTGTTAAAAGTTCGGTATCAGCTAACTCCTCTGATGGTGCATATATTGAAACATCACCTTTTATATTTTTTAGAAGATTATACAGAGTTTTTCTATACTCGCCTCTATTGAATTCATCTTTTTTTCCAGCTCCTGCAAATACAACTTCAGTTAGTTCTCCATCTTGAAGATATGTAACACTCAGAACCTGATCTTTTTCACATTTAAAATCATTTTTTTCTATTAGTTTTTGAATAAGATCTTTTCCGTTTTGAGATGTTTCATCACAAAGTTCAAAATCCCCTTCAAAAAATATTGAGACATACTTTGAATATTTTTTGTTCATTTTATTTACAACTTTAAATTTCATATATTCCTCCCAATTTTATTTTATTTGTACTATTATCATACCATTATTTTATCAATAATTCAACTATACAGCTATTTCATTTTGTTTTTCATCTAAAAACATTACTCCAACTCCGATTAATGAAAAAATTGTGAAGAACAAATAAATAGTTACAACTCCATAGCTATCTATTATCTGACCCGATATAAATTGTGATATAGTACCACCAAAAGTTCCAGCAGCCATATATGTTGTCATGGCTGTAGAGATTGTCTTTTTATCTACTATATTTTTTATATGGGTAGCTGCTACAGCAAAAAATATACCTACAGATGCTCCTTGTAAAAGAAAAGTGAAAGCAACCCACTCTGGAGATGGAACAAAGTAATATATCGCCCACCGAAGAGCTTGAACTATCCCAGATAGGAGCAAACTTTGTTTTGTACCAAATTTCTCTATCCATTTAGAAGCATGCCCCATAAAAGGAACTTCACTCATAGTCACAAGAAATACT
>JBOFTG010000050.1:0-1819 GCA_051651945.1 Fusobacteriaceae bacterium
AAGTTCTTTTGAAGTTGATTTCATGAGAGGAATGGTTCAGAGAATGTCTAAGAATCAGGATTTTTTCACTAAGGTTATAAAAGATCCAAGATTAAAATCCTTTATCGTAAGTGAGATAGCGAAAAATCTTTATGAAGGATTCACAAAAGATAAGTAAAAAATATGGGGGAACAATGAAAAATTTTAATGAAAAGATAAATCTTATATGGCAGATTGCCGAGAGTTTAAGACATATATATAAACCGGAGAAGTATGGAGATGTTATTCTTCCTATGTGTGTTATCAGAAGATTTGATAGCATAATATCAAAAGACCATGATGCAACACAGGAACAATACAAAAATTTTAAGATGATGGGATTAGACGAAAGTTCAATAGAACAGCTTATGATAAGTGCATTGGAAAAAGGATATTTTAATGTCTCTAACTATACATTTGAAAAACTGATAAACGATTCTGAAAATATAGCAACTAACTTTAAAGAGTATCTAAATGGATTCTCCAGCAATGTTAAGGATATAATAAGCCATTTTGGTTTCATGGCTGATATTGAGAAGTTGGATAAGCACAATGCTCTTTACAATATAATCAAAGAGTTTCAAAAGGTGGACTTCCACCCAGACCATCTATCTAATCAGGAGATGGGATATATTTTCGAGGAGCTTATCAGAAGATTTAAGGAAAATGCTGAAGCTGGAGACCATTACACTCCAAGAGAGGTTATAGAACTTTGTATGGAGATGCTTTTTGAAGGGATGGAAGAGTTCATTGGAGAGCCACAGAAAATAGTCAGTGTAGCTGATTTTTGTGTAGGAACAGGAGGAATGTTATCTACTGCTGAAAAAAAGATATATGAGCTGAATCCCTCTGCCAATGTAAAACTTTACGGACAGGAGATAAATGATGAGTCCTATGCAATCTGTAAAGCTGATATGCTGATAAAAGGTCAAGACCCTGAAAATATAGTTTTTGGAAATTCCCTTACAGAGGATGGACATAGTGGAAAAAAATATAGACTACTTATCTCTAACCCTCCATTTGGAGTTCAATGGAAAAATGAAGAGAAGATAATAAAAAATGAATCTGAAACTTTAGGTTTCAATGGAAGATTTGGAGCTGGAACTCCGAGAGTAAGTGATGGATCTATGCTGTTTCTTCTAAATATGTTAGACAAGATGTATGATGATGAACATGGTTCAAGAGTTGCAATAATCTTTAACGGTTCTCCACTATTTACAGGAGATGCAGGAAGTGGAGAGAGCAATATCAGAAAATGGATAATTGAAAATGATCTTCTTGAGGGACTTATAGCCCTTCCAACAGATATGTTTTATAACACAGGAATATCTACATATATTTGGGTACTGAGCAACAGAAAAAATGAGAAAAGAAGAGGAAAAATCCAACTGATAGATGCAACAAGTTTCTTCTCTCCTATGAGAAAATCCCTTGGAAGTAAGAGAAAAGAGATTTCAAAAGAAAACATCAGAAAGATAAAAGAGATATATGCATCATTCCAAGAGGGAGAGTTCTGTAAAATATTCAATAACGAGGATTTTGGATATAGAAAAGTTACAGTTGAAAGACCACTAAAACTTAAATTTCAGGTAACTGATGAAAGTATAGGAAAGATTACAGAAGCACCATACTTTTTAAAATTAGATGAGACTCAAAAAGGAAAACTTCTAAGAATGTTAGAAAGTTTCAATTCAGAAAAAATCTATCTGAGTAGAGATATTTTCTTGAAAGATCTGAATAGCAAAATAAAATCCGAAGGATTAGATTTTATAAAAGCTACACAGCTAAAGGGGATTATGAC
>JBOFTG010000051.1:0-1227 GCA_051651945.1 Fusobacteriaceae bacterium
AAATCTATTCCTTTATCTTTTTTAAATACTTTTGAAATCTCTGTTAAAAATCCAGTGTCATCTAAAGATGTTGTTGTTCCCATTAAAATATCATTTGAATAAATTCTTGTTGCTATCATTAAAACTAACATCATAACTATTTTTTTCATAATTTTCTCCCATTTTTTAAAAAGAAAATAGGATAAATCAAGATTTATCCTATCTAATTTTTTTATTTTTTTACTATCTCTTTTTTTCAGAATAAGTTGTATGTAATATGTGATGACTTTTATGTCCACAAGGTTCTTTTAAATAATTCTTATATAGATTTATTACCTCTTCATTCTCATGAGATTTTCTCAAAGTAGAATCTGAATCGAACTTATACATACCAGCCATTCTAGCTTTTCTGATCTCTAGATTATCTGGAATTGGAGCTCCCCCTCCACTTATACAACCTCCGTAGCAAGCCATAACTTCTACAAAGTCAAAGTGAATCTCACCATCTCTGATTGCATCTAGTACTTTCTTAGCTGAACCTATTCCATTAATAACTCCAACTTTTAATGTTTTATCACCTAAAACAACTTCACCAGATTTTACGTTTTCAAAACCTCTTAGATTTTTATACTCGATTCTATCCATCTCTCCATCTGTTAAAATATGAGTAACTGTTCTTAACGCAGCTTCCATAACTCCACCAGAAGATCCAAAAATTCTTCCAGCACTTGAACCTAGACCCATAAATGAATCATAAGTTAAGTCATTCTCTAAAGATCCGAAATCGATATTATTCATTCTAATAAGTTTTGCAAACTCTCTAGTTGTTATAACAGTGTCTACATCTCTGATACCATGTTCTCTCATCTGCTCTCTTTCGCTTTCCCCTTTTTTAGCAGTACAAGGCATGATTGCAACAACATAGATATCCTCTTTTGGAATATTTAAACTATCTGAATAGTAAGATTTTGCTAAAGCTCCAAACATCTGTTGAGGAGATTTACAACTTGATAAATTATTTATAAATTCAGGATATGATTGCTCAACATAGTTTACCCAACCAGGGCAACAAGATGTAAACATTGGTAAGTTTCCTTTTCCATTTACAACTCTATCTATAAGCTCTGTTCCCTCTTCCATAATAGTAACATCTGCTGAGAAATCTGTACTGAATACCTTATCAAAACCTAATTTTTTCAATGCTCCAACCATTTTAGAAGTTGCATCTACTCCAGGCTCAATAAAGAA
>JBOFTG010000052.1:0-1739 GCA_051651945.1 Fusobacteriaceae bacterium
ATACAGCTATCTTTTTATCTGGATAGGTATTTTTTAGATTGTCATAATACTCTATAATCTCAAGGTCTCTAGCTTCATCTAAGAAAACATCATAATCTGTTTTATAATTTTTGATACCAAGTTTTTGAAGATATGCTCCATATCTTTTTGTTATATGATCATCCCACTTAAAATCTTTTCCACTCTTGATACTAAAATCAAAAAGATTCCAACCATCTCTATCTAATCCCATGTTTATAGTGGCTCTACATAGGTTTATAAATTTCATATCATTTACTCTTAGCATCTCACTGAAATCTAAAAGAAGATCATACTTCTCATTTCTAATCTCATCTGTAATTTTTTTTATTTCCTTACCACTTTTTTGGTAAGAGTGTATCTTGTCTACATACCTATTATTTTTTATTATATCCTCTGCTGAACCTCTTGCAACAACTCCAATCTGAACGTTTGGAAACTTTGTTTTTATCTCACGGAACATCATAGTAATTGCTACCATATCTCCAATTTTCCCATCAGTACGAATGAAAAGTATTTTTTTTATATTCATACGAACAATAATATCTTGATTTGGACAACTTCTTTTTATCTCTTTTCTATCCCAAAGCAATCTACCTAATGCCAATCTTTTGGGTCTAAAAAAATCTTGTATAACCCTATTTATTTTCCTAATCATCTTGCCCCTTTTATCCAATAAAATTTAAATTTAAATACATTTTACAACAAAAAAGAGAATATATAAAGAAAAAAGAGTGGTTTCCCACTCTTTTTATCTATATTTTACTCTCCGGCTTCAATTTCAGCTTCTACTGTATTAAATTTTTCTATAACTGCATCTGTTATCTCTTTTCTCAAATCTGGCTTGATTGGATGAGCTATATCTTTATACTCTCCATCCGGCATCTTTCTTGAAGGCATAGCTACAAACATACCTTTTTGCCCATCGATTACCTTTAAACCATGAACTACAAAAGCATCATCAAATGTGATATCAGCATAAGCTTTCAGCTTAAGCTCTCCCTCTGTTCCTGTTACCGGTCTTAATCTTACGTCTGTAATAATCATTTTGCACCCCTTTAGTAAATTTTTAGTGTCTATAAAAAGCTACAGAGATATATCTCGCAGTCTTTCAAGCTTTCCTTTAAAAATCTATAACTTTCCTCGGCTCTAGGATTAGAAACCAGAGTAAAGTAGGTACTTCCACTTCCTGACATGAAAAATTTATACCCAGGTATCTCTTTTAATCTAAATCTAAAATTTATGATATCACTATTTTGAAGAAGAAGAGCTTCTTCCAGATGGTTTTCTATTGATTCCTCAACCATCTTAAGATTATTCTCTCTCATAGCTTTTATCACTTTTTCAACATCTGCACTCTTGATTTCACCTTTTATCTTATCAAAATTTTTAAAGGCTTCGGGTGTCGAAACACCAAAAGGTGGATTGATGAGTATCACTTTAGATTCTAAATTAATTTGAAATGGTTCTAATATCTCTCCAATACCCCTAACTCTTGCAGGTTTATTTAGGAGAAAAAATGGAATATCTGCTCCTACACTTTTTCCAAGTTCATGAAGTTCATCCTTTGTGAGAATATCTCCATGAAACTCATTTAATTCTAGAAGAAAACTGGCTCCATTTGAACTTCCTCCACCTAGACCACCCTCCATAGGGATATTTTTCTCTAGATATACCTCTATCTCTTGAGGTTCTAATCCAGTAAGTTGATAGTACTTACT
>JBOFTG010000053.1:0-3660 GCA_051651945.1 Fusobacteriaceae bacterium
CCTACTATAGCCAAAGAGAAATTTTTTAATTTTTTAATATCTCCTCTATAGTATAGAAAAAGTGGTGGTGAAGATATGTTTTTCAAATTTTCTGGATAAGCTTCATCTTCTATAAAAAGAAGTTTAACTTTTTGCTCTGTTAGTTTATTGAGCTCAGCTACAAGATCTAACTCTTTTGCATATTTTAATTTTTTTAAAGCTTCATCATCAAACTTAAGATATTTTACTAGTTGCTCTCTTTCTAACTTGTAAATTTCTCTATAATCTTTAGTTATTTTTAGAAGTGATCTTATATAGCTATCGCTTAACCCTGCACATCTCAACCGATACCATTCCATACTTCTCCTCCATTTTCTATCTATTATAAGATTTTGATAAAAGTTTTTTTATAAGTGTCGATTCAGGAAATTCTCTATTACCATCTTCTAATATATTTCTTGCATCTCTCGTTTTCCCAACAAGCATATATAAATCTCCTAGCCCTGCATAATAATATTCATTTTTACCTAAAAATATGCACTGTTCAAAATCTTTAATAGCTTTGTTGTACTCTTCTAACTCTCTATAAGCAAGAGCTCTTCCAAAATATCCCTCAGCTAAATCTGGAGCTTTTTCTATAAGTTCACTATAATATCTTACTGCCTCGCTATTTTTACCTTGAAATCTCGAACTAGTTGCAGCACCTAAAAGATTTTTTACATTTTCTCTATCTTTAAGAAACTCATTTTTAGCTTCCTCATACTTTCCTATTTTAAAATAATAGTCTCCCTGTGCAAAACTTTGCTCTGGCTGAGAATAAACTTTTTGTCCGCTTAAAATCAGGACAAAAAACACAAACATTTTGAAAAATTTTATCATCGTACAATCTCCTTAACACTAGATTTAAAAGTTCCTGATTTTAATTTTACAGTTACCAAATCTCCAACCTTTATCTCGTTAGTATCTTTTAAATTTTTTCCATTAAATTCTGTTATGGAGTATCCACTCTCCAATATTTTCATAGGGTTTAGCGATATTATTCTCTCTATCCTTAATTGCAGATCTATTTTTTTTCTTTCAACTAGATTTCCAATCTCTTTAGATAGATCATTTTCTAAATTTATTAGCTGATTCCCATATTTTTCTATCTCTCGCTTATAACTCCGTATAAAATAGTTACCTCTTGCTTTATCCAATTCCTTTTCACAACTTTTTAATTTTAAAAATATAGACTTAGCAATTTTTGTCTCAATATCTATTATTTTTTTAGAAAGTTCTCTTTTTTCAGGAATAGCTATCTCCATAGCTTGTGTTGGTGTTGATGCTCTTATATCTGCAACAAGATCAGTAAGAAGTGTATCTGTCTCATGACCCACTGCTGAGATTATAGGTTTTTTAGAATGATAGAATGCCATCGCCACTCTCTCTTCGTTAAAACTCCATAAATCCTCAATACTTCCTCCACCTCTTCCAGCAACTATAAAATCTATCTCAGGTATCCTATTTAAAATTTCTATTCCACGTATTATATCATCTTCAGATCCTTTCCCTTGAACTTTAGCTCCATAAACATAGATATTCAGCCTATCATCTCTTTTTCTCAAAGTTCTTATCATATCTTGAAGTGCTGCACCTGTATATGATGTAACTATACCTACATTTTCTGGATATTTTGTTATTTTTTTCTTATGTTTCAAATCAAAATAACCTTTAGATGACATTGTTTTTTTTAAGGTCTCTAACTTTTTAAAAAGTTCTCCTAAGTGACTCTCCCTCTCTATATAACGAACCAATGCTTGAATCTCTCCACGTGCCTCATATACTCCCATATCACAAAATATTTTTACAGAATCTCCCTCTTTTAAATCATCCAATATTTTTTTCATCTTATAGTTAAAAGCTACACACTTAATCTGTGACTCATTGTCTTTAAGAGTGAAATAGAGATGACCACTCTTATAATAAGTTATATTTGAAATTTCTCCTTTAATAAATAGCTCTGTGAAAATAGGATTTTCTTCTATCGAAATTTTTAAAATTTTATTCAATTCAGTTACAGTATAGATTCTCTCACTCATTTTAAAACTCCAATAATAATTTTTTCAATCTATTCATCTCATCTCTTTTTATTATCGCATCTTCAAAATTCAATTCTTTCGAAAGCGTTATTATCTCTTTACTCAGTATAATTATTGTTTTTTCTATATCGCTTCTAGATTCAAATTGCTTGTCTTGTTTTCTATCTACACCCATATGTTTTGGAAGACCATAATCTAGATTTATCAGTTCTTCACTTATCTCACGTGTAGTATTTTTAGGATCTATACCGTTTCTAATATTATATTCAATCTGTTTTTTTCTTCTTCTATCTGTTTCATCTATTGCAATCTTCATCGAATCAGTCATAATATCACCATAGAGGATAACTCGTCCCTCAATATTTCGTGCAGCTCTTCCTATTGTTTGAATGAGTGATCTTCGACTTCTTAAAAAACCTTCTTTATCAGCCTCTAAAATAGCTACAAGAGCAACTTCTGGTATATCTAATCCCTCTCTTAAAAGGTTTATCCCAACAAGAACATTAAATTCTCCACGCCTTAAACCTCTTATAATCTCTATTCTCTCCAATGTGTCAATATCTGAATGCATATATCTCACTTTGATTCCATAAGTAGAATAGTATTCCGTAAGTTCTTCAGCCATCTTTTTAGTAAGAGTTGTTACAAGAATTCTATTACCTTTTGCAGTTTCAATTTTTATCTCATCTAATAGATCGTCTACTTGATTTGATGTTGGTTTTACTTCGATAATAGGATCGACTATACCAGTTGGTCTTATTAATTGATCTGCTATCTCATCTTTAGAAATCTCTAATTCAAAATCTCCAGGAGTAGCTGAAACAAAAACTGTTTGATTTGAAAGTTTTCTAAACTCTTCAAAAGTAAGTGGTCTATTGTCAAGAGCCGACTTTAGTCTAAATCCATTGTCCACCAAATTACTCTTTCTTGCCTTATCTCCATTATACATACCTCTAATTTGAGGAACTGCAACATGAGACTCGTCAATGTAAACAACAAAATCTTTAGGAAAATAACTCATAAGAGTGTGTGGAGTGCTTCCTGGTTCTCTATTGGCCAAATATCTAGAATAGTTTTCTATCCCTTTACAGTAACCTATCTCTCTTATCATCTCAAGGTCATACATAGTTCGCTGTTTTAACCTCTGAGCTTCTAAAAGTTTTCCAGCAGAATTGAAAAATGCAATTTCTTTTTCCATGTCTCCACTTATCTCTTTTACTATCCTATCTAAATCTTTTTCTTCTGTTATATAATGAGTTGCAGGATATACAACTATTCTCTCTATACCTTTTCTTATCTTTTGACCAGTAAGAGTATTTATCTCTGAAATTGATTCAAGATCATCTCCAAAAAATTCAAATCGATAACCTGTCTCCATGTAAGATGGATAGACATCTATAACATCACCTTTTATTCTAAACTTTCCTCTTTGAAATGCCATATCATTTCTCTCATATCTAAGGGATATCAATTTTTCTATAAATCTCTTTCTCAAAAGTCCACTTTTTAAGTCTATAGGAATTATTGAATTTCTATAAATCTCTGGTGAACCTAATCCATAGATAGCTGAAACTGATGCAACAATAATAACATCTTTTCTATG
>JBOFTG010000054.1:0-2581 GCA_051651945.1 Fusobacteriaceae bacterium
AGTTCATAAAACCCATTGACATGTAATAAGTTTAGAGGTATAAACTTATTACTTATCACAAACATAATAAAGGAGGTTTTTATGGATTTTGTAGTTAAGCTGAATTCTGTTCTTTGGGGAAATTTTATGTTGGCTCTTCTTTTAGGGACAGGAATATTTTTCACACTTAGGTTAAGATTTGTTCAATTTAGAAAATTTGGTGAAGGAGTTAGAAGAATTACAGGTGGACTTTCATTAAATGGAAAAGCTGCTGATGAAAATGGGATGTCATCTTTCCAAGCTCTTTCTACAGCAATTGCCGCACAAGTTGGAACTGGTAATCTTGCAGGAGCCGCAACAGCAATTGCTGCCGGAGGACCAGGAGCGATTTTCTGGATGTGGGTAAGTGCAGTTTTTGGTATGGCAACTGTTTATGCCGAAGCTGTACTTGGTCAAGTATTTAAGAAAAAAGTAGATGGACAGATCACAGGTGGACCAGCTTATTATATCAAGCATGGGTTGGGAGATACAAAGATAGCTAACTTTTTAGCTGGATTCTTTGCAGTATCATGTATATTAGCTTTGGGATTCATGGGAAATGCAGTTCAAGCCAACTCTATCTCATCAGCTTTTGAAAATGCTTTTGGAATTTCACCGATAATTGTCGGTATCGTTGTTGCTGTATTATCAGGATTTGTATTTTTTGGTGGAATAAAAAGAATTGCATCTGTTACTGAAAAAATAGTTCCGCTGATGGCTGCATTATACATAATAGCTTGCCTTATCATTCTTTTTATGAATTGGCAATCTGTGCTTCCTGCATTTAAAGCTATATTTGTTGAAGCTTTTTCTCCACGTGCAGCAGTAGGAGGAGTGGCAGGTATATCTGTGAAAACAGCGATGCGTTATGGAGTTGCTAGAGGATTATTTTCAAATGAAGCGGGAATGGGTTCAACTCCTCATGCTCATGCTATTGCAAAAGTTGAACACCCAGCACAACAGGGAGCAGTTGCAATACTTACAGTATTTATAGATACTTTTGTCGTTCTTAACTGTACAGCTTTAGTTATAATATCTTCTGGACTTTATAATAAAGGAATGACTGGAATCACACTTACTCAAGGAGCATTCCAAACTTCTTTAGGAGGTTTGGGTCATGGATTTGTAGCTATCTGTCTTCTGTTTTTTGCTTTTTCAACTATAATCGGTTGGTATTTCTTTGGAGAAGCCAACATCAGATTTCTTTTCGGAAACAAAATGTTAACACCTTATAGAATAATCGTTATGGGATTTATTATTCTTGGATCATTTTTGAAAGTAGGATTAGTTTGGGAACTCTCAGATGCTTTTAACGCTCTTATGGTTTTTCCAAATCTTATAGCTCTTCTTGCACTTCAATCTATAGTTAAGAAAAATATGGATGAGTATGAAGAAATATCTAGTGAAGAAAGTTCAACTATTAAAAATTCAGTTAGTTAAAGTTTTATCAAAATAAAAAAAATTTAATGGAGATGATTATGAAAAAAATATTAATATGTTCTTTTATCTTATCAAGTATAAGTTTTTCAGCAATGAAAGATGGAAATTATTCTGCTGAAGTAAAAGAGGAGAGCAGAGGTTGGAAAACAAGAGTTGATATGACAGTAGAAAGTGGAAAAATCACTAAAGTTCTTTTAGATGACTATAAAGCTGATGGATCAAAAAAAAGTGAAGATGTAGCATACAATGCAAGATGGAAATCTAATAGCAATGTAGAATATAAAGAGGTTGCAGAAAAAGTAACTTCTGATTTTATATCAAAACAAGATAGTGATAAAGTTGATAATGTAGCAGGAGCTACACATCTTGTAGGTGTCTTCAAAAAGTTATCTCAAGCCACTATTGAAAATTCTAAAAATGGAAAAACAGAAATTGCAATAATTGAAATCAAGTAGAAATTTTAAAATTAATCCTCTTTAGATAGACATAACAAAAAAACCCCTATATAATAAGGGTAAAATGTCTATCTAAGGAGGATTTTTTATGTACAGAGAAATTTTAAAAAAATATTTTGGATACGACGACTTCAGAAAAGGTCAAGATGATATCATTTTAAATATCCTAAAAAAATCTAACACTCTAGCTCTTATGCCCACAGGAGGAGGAAAATCAATATGTTATCAGATTCCAGCTCTGATTTTTGATGGTTTAACAATAGTAATCTCTCCTCTTATCTCGCTTATGAAAGATCAAGTAGATACATTAAAACAAAATGGAGTTTCAGCTGTTTTTATAAATAGCACACTTTCAAATGCAGAGTGTGAAAGAATATACGATGGACTTTCTAAAAATAGTTATAAGATTATCTATGTTGCTCCTGAAAGACTTGAGAATTCGAGATTTTTAGCAGTTATGAAAAATATTGAAATATCTCAAATCGCTGTAGATGAGGCTCACTGCATATCACAGTGGGGACACGATTTTAGAAAAAGTTATAAAAATATTAAAAATCTTTTAGAAACATTGAAGGGTTCTCCAGTTATAACTGCATTTACAGCTACTGCAACTCCTGAAGTCACAAAAGATATTTTAGATAGTTTAAATATTGAAGCAGATATATTTA
>JBOFTG010000055.1:0-2357 GCA_051651945.1 Fusobacteriaceae bacterium
AGCAACTTTCTTACATCCGTTTGATGATGCTTTTGTTATATCAGGACAAGGAACAATAGGTCTTGAGATACTTGAAGATCTTGAAAATGTTGATGTGATCGTAACTCCAATTGGAGGAGGAGGAATAGCTGCTGGAATAGCAACAGCTGCAAAAGCTCTTAAACCTTCAGTAAAAGTTATAGGTGTACAAACTTCAAATGTTGCATCTATGCCAGCAGCCTTAAAAGCTGGAGAGTCTGTAGTGGTTGACGCAACTCCTACAATAGCTGATGGAATAGCAGTTAGAAAAGCTGGAACTTTAACATTTGAACTTGTAAAAGAGTTTGTAGATGAAGTTGTAACAGTTTCAGAAGATGAGATTGCAACATCTATTCTATACATGATGGAAAAGAACAAGATTGTAGCAGAAGGAGCTGGAGCTACAGCATTTGCAGCAATTCTTGCTGGAAAAATAGATACAAAAGGTAAAAAAGTTTGTGCTGTTGTATCTGGAGGAAACGTTGATGTAAATCTTGTAGATAGAATAATAAACAGAGCACTTATAGTAGCTGGAAGAAGATTTGAATTTACAACTATAGTTGCAGATAAAGCTGGAGAGATTCAAAAGATACTTGCTGTTGTATCAGAAGGAAAAGCTAATGTACTTTCAATATGCTCAAGCAGATATGAGTCATGTTTAGGAATAAACTCTCAAGAACTTTCTTTAGTTATCGAGTGTTTAGATATGAATCATAAAATAGAATTAACAGAAAAGCTTGAAAAATCAGGATACAAGATGAATTAATCAGAAGGTTTTTAGGAGGGATTTATCCCTCCTTTTTTTTTGAAATATATTTCTATTTGATTTTTTAAGAAAAAAATGGGAAAATAAGAAATAAGCTAATTTTTGGAGGCTGAGTATGAAAAAGTATATTTTGTTATTTTCTATTTTTTTTAAAATAATTTCATTTTCACAAGAGATAGAAAAAAAAGATTATAATTATCCTTATGAAGATTCTTATCTATCTACGATTGTAGGAAGTTCAAATCTTATGATGGAAGGAGTCAGTAAAGAGATACCTGTAGAAAATTATATTTTGAAAAACTATATTGGTAGAGAGATTCCAGAAAATTTTTGGTATCAAAATGGGTTTAAATACTCTTTAGTAAAGCAAAAGGAAAAAGCTCCTCTTATCTTTATTATAGCTGGGACAGGAGCGAGCTACAACTCTGTGAGAATGAATTATTTTCAAAGAATTTTCTATGATGCAGGATATAATGTGATTTCGATAACATCTCCTGTGAATATGAACTTTATTTTAAATAGTTCAACAGATGGTCTTCCAACACTCTTGAAAAATGATAGTGAAGACATATACAGCGTTATGGAAAAAGCATATAATCAAGTTAAAGATAAAATTCAAGTTTCAGATTTTTATGTTATGGGATATTCTTTGGGTGCAGCTCAAGCAGCATATACATCATACATAGATGAAAAAGAGAAAAAATTTGAATTTAAAAGAGTTTATATGGTGAATCCTCCAGTAGATATGTATAAATCAGGAGTTAAATTAGATAAACTTTTAGATGAAAATATAAAAGGCGACAAGAGAAATATAGGAAAACTTTTAGACGAGGTTTTTGAAGAGATTTCTAGACAGACAAAAGGAGCAAACATACAGCTTTCAGAAACTGTTATATATAATCTTTTTAAGAATAAGATTCTTTCAGAAGAAAAGATGAAATCTCTTATAGGTTTAGCTTTTAGAGTTTCATCTGTGGATTTAAATTATGTTACAGATCTTATAAGTGGAAGTGAAAACTATGTGAAAGCTCCAGTTGGAAAATATGAATCCACTTTTAAATATTTTAAAAATATAGATTTTGCTAATTTTCAAGATTATTTAGAAAAAATAGCACTTCCATATTATGAAAAAAAAGGGATAACAGAAAAAGAGATTTTAGAAGGTGTTAAAATTAATGTAATAGAGGATTATCTTAGAGATAGCTCTAAAATAGCAGTAGTCACAAATAAAGACGATCTTATTTTGGATATTGAGGATTTAGATTACCTTAAAGATATTTTTGGTGAAAGAATAATTGTTTTCCCTAAAGGTGGACATAGTGGAAATATGTATTACGGTCCAAATGTAAAAACTATGTTGAACTTTTTAGAAACAGGGGTGCTAAAATATGAAAACTAAAAAATATTTAGTTATGCTAATGATCTTGCTTTCTACCTACGGATATGGAGCTGAAGAGTTAAACTTAAAAGTTGAGGATAACCAAAAAATGGAGCTCAATATTTTGAAGTTTATGATCCATGGGAGGGTATGAATCGGAGAGTTTATCAATTTAATTATTATTTTGATAGATAT
>JBOFTG010000056.1:0-4262 GCA_051651945.1 Fusobacteriaceae bacterium
TGATCAAAGATTTGAAAGTAATCTTGATTTGTTTGCAGATGATGACCATTTAAACGAAAAAGGTGCAGAGAAATTCACTGAAATAGTCTTAGATGATTTAAAGTCTAAAGGACTTATAAAAGAATAAAACACCTTAAAACCAGACCCTCTCAAACCGTGTATAATCGATTTTGAGAGGGGTCTTTTTTTGGAGGAATAAACACAAGGGTGATGATTTTAAAGTGCCTAAAAACAGCTGAAAAAAACTAGTGTTTCCAATGGTTTTTTGATGTTTTTCAAAATTAAAGTTATAAAAAAAACTATGCCCTCGCAAAGCCTCTAAAAATGGGGGTTTCAAAAAGTGAAAAAAAGTGAAAAAAATCGGTTTTTTGAATAAAAAAAGAGAGGGGAAATCCCTCTCTCAAAAACTATCTACAAAGATTTTGCTCTTTAGCAATTCTTTCAACTTCCAAAGCAACAGCTTCTGCAACTCTGTCATCAAATGGATTTGGTATTATGTATTCTGGTGTTAACTCTTCCTCTTTCAGAAGTCCAGCAATAGCTCTTGCAGCAGCCATCTTCATCTCTTCAGATATCTTCTTAGATCCAGCTCTTAAAGCACCTTTGAATAATCCTGGGAAAGCAAGAACATTATTAACTTGGTTAGGATAATCAGATCTTCCAGTTCCAACAATTTTAGCTCCAGCTTCAATCGCAAGTTCAGGCATAATTTCAGGAGTAGGATTAGCCATGGCAAAAATCAGAGGATCTTTGTTCATAGTTCTAACCATATCTTGAGTAAGAGCTCCAGCAGCAGAAACACCTATGAAGATGTCAGCTCCAACTATAGCAGTTGATAGATCTCCTTTTATATCAGATGGATTAGTAAGTTCAGCCAACTCTTTTTTAGAGAAATCATAAGAATCCATATCAGATTTTCTAATAACTCCTTTTCTATCCAAGATAAGAATCTCTCCTACACCTAAATCTCTTATTAATTTAGCAATAGAACTTCCAGCAGCTCCAGCACCGTTAATTACAACTTTTGCAGTAGCTAAGTTTTTCTCTTTTAAAAGTTTGTAAGAGTTGATTATAGCAGCAACTGTTACAATAGCTGTTCCGTGCTGATCGTCATGGAATACAGGTATGTCAAGTTCCTCTTTTAATCTTCTCTCAATTTCGATACATCTAGGAGCAGATATATCCTCAAGATTTATTCCACCGAAACCAGGAGCTATAAGTTTAACAGCTTTGATAATTTCTTCTGTATCTTTTGTATCTAAACAGATTGGGAAAGCGTCTACTCCACCAAAAGTTTTGAAAAGTATAGCTTTTCCCTCCATTACAGGAAGAGCAGCTTGTGGTCCAATATCTCCAAGACCAAGAACAGCAGTACCATCAGTAACAACTGCAACCATATTTCCTTTAGCTGTGTATTTGTAAACATCATTTACATTAGCAGCGATTCTGTTACAAGGTTCAGCAACTCCTGGAGAGTAAGCAAGACTTAATTCCTCTTTGCTTGTAACTGGAACTTTTGAGATAACTTCGATTTTTCCTTTGAATCTTTCGTGTAACTCTAGTGAATCATCATAAACTGACATAAAAACCCCCTAAAAAATTTTATTTTTAAATTTTTGTAGATATCATTAATCTTCAGTGTTCCATGTGGCTTGACCCTCTAAGTAAAGATCGCCTCCATAGGTATCGTTGATTACAATAGCTGGGAAATCTTCTACATAAAGCTTTCTAATAGCTTCAGCTCCAAGATCTTCATATGCTATTAGTTCAACAGATTTAATTGTTTTTGCTATAAGTGCAGCAGCTCCACCGACAGCGGCAAAGTAAACTGATTTATTTCTTAAAATAGCTTCTTTTACTCCGGCATCTCTTTTTCCTTTACCGATCATACCTTTAAGTCCAATATCCATAAGAGTTGGAGCATATGGATCCATTCTATATGATGTAGTTGGTCCTGCACTTCCAATAACTTGTCCAGGTTTTGCAGGAGTAGGTCCTACATAATATATTATCTGACCCTTAACATCAAAAGGAAGTTCTTTTCCCTCTTCAATAAGTTTAACAAGTCTTGCATGAGCTGCATCCCGAGCTGTGTAGATAAACCCAGTTATAAGAACAGAATCTCCAGATTTTAAATTAGATATGCTTTCCTCAGTTAAAGGAGTTTTTATTTTAACCATTAGAGAATCACTTCCTTATGTCTTGCAGCGTGGCAATTAAGATTTATTGCAACTGGTAAAGATGCGATATGGCAAGGGTGAGTTTCAACTTTAACTGCAAGAGCAGTTGTTTTTCCACCAAGACCAAGAGGTCCTATTCCAGTTTTGTTTATCATCACTAAAAGATCTTTTTCAAGTTGTGCATTGATAGAATCAGAGCTCGAATCTCCAACCTCTCTCATAAGAGCTTCTTTAGCTAAAAGAGCAGATTTTTCGAAACTTCCTCCGATACCAACTCCTACAATAATAGGAGGGCAAGGATTTCCACCGGCATTTTTGATAGTGTCAACAACAAATTTTTTGACACCCTCAATTCCGTCAGCAGGTCTTAGCATCTTAACGACACTCATGTTTTCAGAACCTCCACCTTTAGGAGCAACTACTATCTTAACTTTATCCGAACCAGGAATAAGTTTAGTGTGGATAACAGCAGGTGTGTTATCTTTTGTGTTTACTCTATCAAACGGGTGACGAACTATAGATTTTCTAAGGTATCCCTTGTCATATCCACGTCTTATACCCTCTTGAATAGAGGCATAAATATCACCATCAATTTTAACTTCAGTTCCAACTTCTAAAAATACAACAACAAGACCTGTATCTTGGCACATAGGAACCGATTCATTCATAGCTATCTCATCATTTTTAATAATCTGTTCAAGAACAGTTTTAGCAAGAGGTGATTCCTCTTTGCTGTGAAAATCTTTGATTGTATTCAAAACATCTTTACCAATATAGTAGTTAGCTTCGATGCAAAGTCTCTCGACTTCAGAAGTAACTTTATCTAAATCTAAATGCTTCATAATATCCTCCGATTGCTAAATTATTTTACAAGAACCCTCATAAGAAGGTCTCCGTGTTTAACTTCCCCCGTAGCAACTATCTCAATTTTTTCAACGATATCCATATTATTTATAATAACAGGAGTGATGCTAGATTTAGCATTTCCTTTGATATAATCTAAATCATATTTCACAAGTTCCTCTCCAACTTTAACACTGTCACCAGATTTACCAACTCTTGTAAATCCTGCTCCTTTTAGGTTAACAGTATCGATACCAAAATGTACAATCATCTCTAATCCATTTGGAGCTTCAAAACTTACAGCATGGTTAGTTTCAAAAATATCGATATCTCCTTCAACAATAGAGTAGATTGATCCCTCAGTAGGAGCAATAGCACATCCATCTCCAATCATCTTTTGAGCAAAAGCCTCATCTGGAGTTTCAGATAGTGGAATAACCTTACCATTTAGTGGTGAATAGATATTGTACCAATTTTGTTCTTTTTTCTTTTTAAAAAAATCAAATAATCCCATAAAAATCCTCCTAAACTGTTTTTTAGTATATTGTTATTTTTTCATATTTTTAGATTTAAATCAAGTGAAAAATAGAAAAAAAATTAAAGTATTTAAATTATCTATAATTTATTGAAAAAAAATCTATTTCAGAAACTAAAATTTGAAATTATAATAGCAGTTCAAATATAATTTTGGTATACTTTTGATGGGATAAAAAATATTACAAAAATTTTAAAAGGGGAGCTAAATGAATTATATTGGGGAGTTTTTTGCAGTGGGAGCAGCACTTGGTTGGGTAGGAAGTTCTGTTATGTTTGAAAAGGCAGCTAAAAAGGTGAACGGGATGAGTGTGAATATAATAAGATTACTGATAGCTATAGTTATTCTTATAGGTATAACAACATTTACAAGAGGTCTTCCTCTTCCGACAGATGCAACAAAAAAAATGATTTTTTATCTTTCTATCTCTGGAATGATGGGACTTTTTGTTGGAGATTTTTTTCTCTATAAAGCATATAATCTGATAGGAGCAAGAATAACTCTTGTACTTATGAGCTTATCACCAATAATTGTATCGCTGTTTGGTTTTATTTTTTTAAAAGAGAAGCTTGAGCTAAAACAACTTATGGGAATAGTTATAACTTGTATTGGTGTTATAATGGTTGTTGTTAAACCGTCAGCAGATAATAAGATAGAGATGAATTTTTCGAAAAAAGGTATTATTTTTGCTATGTTAGCTGTCT
>JBOFTG010000057.1:0-1572 GCA_051651945.1 Fusobacteriaceae bacterium
TTCTGTAAGCTTTTTTCCTATTGTATAGGGTGTATTCTCTGTATCTGTTAAAAGTATAACACCTGATTGACTTAGCTCTAAAAGTTTTACAAAGTCACTCTCTCTTCCATGAAGACTAACAAGTAGATAGTTGTGCCAACATTTTTTTAGTTTGGCAAAAAGATATTGAAAAGATGTGATTCCTGGAATTACCTCTAAATCGGTATCACCTAAATTTCTCTTTAGATAATCTAAAAGACTATAAAATCCAGTATCTCCAGAAACCACGATTGTAATCTCTCCATCTCTAAGGTTTAAAATCTGAAGAAGTTCACTAAATTTTTTAAGTCCATATATCTCCTGTTTTTCTATAAGAGTTTCAACAGATTTTAATAGTCTAGTGTCCCCTATAAGTAAATCTGCATTTTTAATGGCATCTCTACCAGCCTCTGTCAGAAAAGCTATATCTCCAGGACCAGCTCCAACAATATTAATCCTTCTCATCAATCTCACCCACCATCTTATAAAAATACTTGCTATTTCCTAATGATTCTCCTTTAAAAGAAAAGAGAAGAGATTCACAACTGATTTCACTTCGAGTATATTCAGAACACTTGTCTGCTGTTTTCTGAGCTATAAGTTTGAATAACTCAGGTTTTTCTACATAATCACAAGCCTCATCTACTGTGTTGGAACTCAGTATTTTTTTTATATTTTCGATTGGCTCACCTACCAATATGGCATTTGCAGACATTATCTCAAGTCTTGCATCTGCAACTCTGCTGTGAGTATTAAATATTCCACCTGCTATCTTAACAGCTTTACCTATATGACCCACAAGAATAACTTTTTTAAATCCAAGAGCAGTTGCTGAATCCAGCATAAAACCTATAAAGTTACTTATAACAACCATACGATTACTGCTAATCCCCATAGAGTTACAAAATCTCTCTCCATAGTTTCCAAATACAAATACTACCCAATCTTTTTCCCAGTTCTCTCTTATTACTTTTAGCTCAACATACAAAGATTGCTTTAGAGCTTCCTCACTCATAGGTTTTACTATACCAGTTGTACCTAATATTGAGATTCCACCCAATATCCCAAGCTTACTGTTTAAAGTTTTTTTTCCTTTTGAGATTCCTTCAGGTACAAATATCTGAACAACTATCTTCCTCGATATTTTATTTGACTCTAAAACACTTCTAACAGATTCTGTTATCATCTCTAAAGGTCCAGGGTTAATTGCATATTTTCCAATTTCACTTTGTATTCCTTTTCGTGTTACAATTCCAACTCCTCTTCCACCAGTTATAAGAAGAGAGCCATCTAATCTGATGTTTCCTCTTATCATATCTTTTTCTTCGAACTTATCTACAATTTTTACACGAGCACAGATTAATATCCCATTGGTTACATCGGGATCATCTCCTGCAAATTTGACAACAGAGCTTAAAGCACCTCGATTATCTTTTTTGAGAGAGTTGATAGGAATCAGAAGATCTACTCCGTTCAAACTTTTTAAAGATACAGTTTCTAATTTTTCAAGGTGAAGAAGAAGATGGAGAGCAGCTTTTGTTGCTGCTGCCGAAC
>JBOFTG010000058.1:0-3389 GCA_051651945.1 Fusobacteriaceae bacterium
AATAGTTTTCGGTATGTTATAGTATAACAAAATATTTTATAGGAGTGGTTCGTATGTTTAATAAGACAATAAAAACTACAATGATGAATATGATGCCTTTGGGAGTTTGTACCAAAAATTAATTTTTTAATTTTGGGACGAGCTCATTTTGATTTTCTTAAATGAGATCTCCCGAAGAAATAGCTTTTAAAACACAGCTTGGGAGATTTATCTCTCAAGCTTTTTTTATTTTAAAAATTTTGTTTTAAAAATGGAGGATAGATTATGGCTTATAAATTTGAAACAATTCAGCTTCACGGAGGACAATATCCAGATTCAGAAACAGGTTCAAGAGCAGTTCCAATTTATCAAACATCGTCATATGTATTTAAAGATAGTGATCATGCAGCAAGATTATTCTCTTTAGAAGAACCGGGGAACATATATACAAGATTAGGAAATCCAACAACAGCAGTATTAGAGGAAAGAGTAGCTCTTTTAGAGGGAGGTGTTGGAGCCTTAGCTGTAGCTTCTGGTGCAGCAGCAGTTGCTTATGCATTTTTGACTATAGCAAAATCTGGAGATGAGATACTTTCTGCAAGCAATATATACGGTGGTACATATAACCTTTTAGCAAATACAATAAAAGATTATGGAATTGAATCGAAGTTTTTTAATCCAAAAAATTTAGAGGATTTAAAAGCTTTAATAACTTCTAAAACAAAGATAATATTTATAGAGAGTTTAGGAAATCCAAGTGGAGATGTTGTAGATATTGAGGGTATATCTGAGATTGCTCATAAGCATAATATTCCAGTTGTTGTAGATAATACATTTGCAACTCCATATTTAATAAAACCATTTGAATTTGGAGCGGATATAGTTGTATATTCAGCTACAAAATTTTTGGGTGGTCATGGAACTTCAATAGCGGGAGTGATTGTTGATGGTGGAAAATTCAATTGGAAAGATGAAAAGTTTGAAACCTTCAATACTCCGGATAATGGGTATCATGGATTAAAATATTCGGACTTGAATGAAAATGCATTCATAACAAAAGCAAGAGTAAAAACTTTGAGAGACACAGGAGCAGCGTTATCTCCGTTCAATGCATTTTTGATTCTTCAAGGTATAGAAACTCTATCTTTAAGAATGGAAAGACATGTAAAAAATGCAAAAGAGATAGCTAAGTTTTTATATGAAAATGATGAAGTTGAATGGGTGAGTTATCCAGAATTTCAAGAAAATACCGATAAAAAATTAATGAAAAAATATCTTAAAAATGGAGCAACATCTATCTTTACTTTTGGCCTTAAAGGGGGCAGAGAACGTGGTAAAAGATTTATAGATTCTTTAGAACTATTTTCTCATCTAGCTAATGTCGCAGATGCGAAATCTTTAATAATACATCCAGCTTCAACAACACACGGACAATTGAGTGATGCTGAATTAAAAAACTCAGGTATAAAACCTGAAACAATAAGAATATCAGTTGGTTTAGAAAATATAGACGATCTGATTTTTGATTTAGAAAAAGCTATCTTTTCAAGTAAATAGGAGGGGTTATGAAAATTAAAAATCTATATAAAAAGAAAAAACCGGTTATATCATTTGAAATATTTCCACCAAATGAAAAATATCCTATTGAAAGTGTATTTGAAACGATTGATGAACTTGTAAAATTAAAACCAGATTTTATAAGTGTGACATATGGTGCAGGTGGAACAACTAGAGGAAGAACTGTAGAGATTGCGTCTAGAATAAAAAATACCTATGACATAGAGGTTTTAGCTCATTTAACATGTATAGGAGCTAGAGAAAATGAGATAGACAATATCTTAGAGGAACTAAAAAGAGAGAACATAGAGAATGTTTTAGCTTTGAGAGGTGATTTTCCAAAAGAGGTAGAGGGAGTTGAAGGAGATTTTAAATATGCTAGCAAATTGGTTCGAAAAATAAAAAAAGAGAGTGAGCTATGTGTTGGAGCAGCTTTCTATCCTGAAGGACACCAGGAAACAAATGATCTTTTAGATCTGTTTTATTTGAGAGAGAAAGTTAAAGAGGGAACAGATTTTTTGATATCACAGATTTTCTTTGATAACAACTATTTCTATAACTTCAAGGAGAAATGTGAAAAGATAGGAATTGATATTCCTTTAGTTGCAGGGATTATTCCAGTGACGAATGCAAATCAGATAAAAAGAATAACAGAGCTGTGTGGTTCAACGGTTCCCTTAAAGTTTCAAAAGATACTAGAGAGATATGTCAATAATCCAGAAGCATTAAAGGAAGCTGGAATAGCTTATGCTGTTGAGCAGATAATTGACCTTTTATCTTCAGGAGTCTCTGGGATTCATATATATACGATGAATAAAACTGATGTCACTAAAGAGATTATGAGAAGAATAGAGAAAGTTAAAGATTGTTTAGGGGAGGTGAGTTAAAATAAAAATAGGGATTATAAATCTGATGCCGATAAAACAAGAGGTTGAATATCAATTTTCAACAATTTTTGAGAATATAGATAAAAATATTGAGTTGAAATATATATACCCTATAACTCACACGTATAAAAATATATCTTTAGATTATTTAAAAGAAAAATATATACCACTGAATAAAATAGATGAGGATAAATATGATGGTTTTATTGTAACGGGTGCTCCCATAGAGATGTATCGATATGAAGAGGTAGATTTTTGGAAAGAGATAGATCAGTTTTTTAAAGAAAATGAACTTCCAACAATCTATATATGCTGGGCTGCTCAAGGAGCTTTATACTCAAAGTTTGGAATAGAGAAATATAAGTTAGAGGAAAAGTTGTTTGGTGTATATGAGCATGAAGTGAAACAAAAAAACCCATTTATAAAAAATAGCTTTTATGCTCCTCATTCAAGAAATACATACAATAAAAAAGAGAGTATTCAAAAAGCTGGTTTGACCGTAATTGGAGAATCAGAGGAAGCTGGAGTATATATGTGTTCAACAAGGGACTATAAAAGTATATTTATTTCAGGACACAGCGAGTATCAAGCTGAGCGTTTAAAGTTTGAGTATGAAAGAGATAGGGGAGAGATTCCAAAGAACTATTTTGTACAAAATAACCCAGATAATGAGGTAAATTTTAGTTGGAAAAATCATAGAGATGAGTTTTATAAAAATTGGATAGAGTTTATAGGAGGAGTAAGATGAAAATAGGAATTATAGGTGTTGGAACTGTTGGTGGAGGAGTACTAGAGCTTTTAGATAAAGAGAGAAAAAATATAGAAAAAAGAGTTGGAGAAAAAATAGAGATATCTTGGATTTGTGATTTGAAGGAAAGTGTAAATAGAGAACAAAATTATAGATTCACTAAAAATTATGAGGATATTTTAAAAGATGAGAGTGTAGAAACTATAATTGAGTTAATC
>JBOFTG010000059.1:0-3683 GCA_051651945.1 Fusobacteriaceae bacterium
CTCCAGTTGCTATAATCACATCAAATACCCCGTCATCCATCTTGGACTTATATGAAAGTTTTATATTTCCCGCTGTTTTACCATTAAAAACAAAAAACATAAAACATTTTCCATCATATCTAAAATCTTCAGCTTCAAAAGTTAGTTTCAAATCTTGAACTTTTGGAAGTTCCAATATTCCACTTAGATAATAAGCAAGTTTCCCTATATTATTTTTTAAATAGGTTGGTGTATTTTGTGATACCTCTGTGAAAAGTCCACTCGTCAATACATTTACAAAATATCTTCCATTAGCTTTGACTAAATCTATCTCATTTATCTTTCCACTCAGTATCTTTTCTATATCTTTAGAAATATCTCCGTCCAAACCTAAAGCAAAAGCAAAATCATTTGCTGTACCAGTTGGTAGAACAGCTATAGGGATATCTATCTCTCTGCTTTTCATCTGATTTACAACTTTATTTATCGTCCCATCCCCACCAGCTATTAGAATATATTCATATTCCTCTGTTGGAAACTCTGGAAAAAAATCTTGAATCTCTTTAGAGGTATCTATTCTGTATGGAACTATCATCTTCCCAGTTTGTTGAAACCGATATATCAGCTCATCTAGATACTCTAAAATCAATCTACCACCTGAATGGGGATTGTATATAAATTTTATTTTTTGCATAATCTCTCCTTTAACAAAAAAAATAGAAGAAGCTTTCGCCCCCTCTATTTTAACACAAATTACATGTTTAATTAAAGTTTTTATTATTAAATGCTCTAACTTCTTCTAAAACCTCTTCTGCAGTTGCTTTAGAAAGTACTCTTTCAACAAGAGCCTCACACTCTTTTTTATCTAAAGACATTATATTCTTTTTAATTTTTGGTACAGATATAGCTGACATTGAAAATGCATCAAGTCCCATTCCAAATAGAAGTGCTGTTGCTTCCTCATCTCCTGCAAATTCTCCACACATAGAGATCTTGATTCCTTTTGCATGTGCTCCATCTATCGACATCTTTATAGCTTCTAATACCCCTGGGTTATATGTGTCATAAAGGTGTGCAATATTTTCGTTTCCTCTGTCAACAGCAAGAGTATATTGAGTCAGATCGTTTGTTCCTATCGAGAAGAAATCTACCTCCTCTGCAAAATATTTTGCTCTGAATGCAACAGCTGGAGTTTCAACCATTATTCCAAGTTCTGTTTTCTCATCAAATTTGATTCCAGCAGCTCTTAGCTCAGCTTTACACTCTTCAAATATCTCTTTCGCTTTTCTTACCTCATCAAGAGAGATAATCATAGGAAGCATTATCTTAACATATCCATGTGCAGATGATCTCAGTAGTGCTCTTAGCTGAGTTTTAAGTATCTCTGGTCTATCCAAGCAAACTCTTAAAGCTCTCCAACCTAAAAACGGGTTATCTTCTTTAGGAAGTTGCATATATGGAAGTGATTTATCTCCACCAATATCCATTGTTCTTATTGTTACAGGATGTGGTTCCATAAGCTCGGCAACTGTTTTGTAAGCTTCAAACTGCTCATCTTCAGTTGGAAATCTATCATTATTCATAAATAGAAATTCTGTTCTGTAAAGTCCTACTCCTTGCCCTCCATTTCTTAAAACTCCAGCAACATTTGAAGGGTCTCCTATGTTACACCATATTCCAACTTTTGTTCCATCTTTAGATATAGCTTCCATATTTTTAAGTTTTTTAAGTTCATCTTTCTCATTGAAAAACTTTTCTCTCTTTTCAGAGTAAACAGCTATATCTTCAGCTGTTGGCTCTATTATTATCTCGCCTTTTATAGCATCTACAATTATAGAATCTCCACTCTTTACTTTTGAACAGATATTTCCAGTTCCAACAACAGCCGGAAGCTCTAGAGATCTTGCCATTATAGATGAGTGAGCTGTTTTTCCACCAATTTCAGTTGCAAAAGCCACAACATTTTCAAGATCAAGTTGGGCTGTATCTGATGGTGTTAAATCTTTTGCAACAACAACTGTATCTTTAGGTAATGATGTCAAATCAACAATATCCATTCCTGTTATATTATAAAGCCATCTCTTAGCAATATCACGAAGATCTGCTGCTCTCTCTCTTAGGTACTCATCTTCAAGATTAGCAAGCATCTCACAATAACCTTGAATTCCTTGGTTAAGAGCATTTTCTGCATATATATTATCATCTTCTATAAGTTCTACTACTTCATCAAAAAGATCTTCATCCTCTAATAAAGTTATATGTCCATCAAATATTGCAGCTTTGTCTTCTCCAAGTTTTTTAGCTGTTTTCTCTCTTATCGTTTCAAGTTGAGCTTTTGTCTTATCTCTTCCAACTAAAAGTCTCTCTTTCTCATTCTCCGCACTTTCATGTTTTCCAAGGTTTATCTCCAACTCTTTCTCAAGATACAAAAATACTTTTCCAATAGCAATACCTGGAGAAGCATCTATTCCCTTAATCATTTTTCTCATAAATTCACATCCTCTTAATTTTTTTGAAAAAAAAGAGAGTCTTTCAACCCTCTTTTAAAGTTAGTCCTTTAGGTTCTCTAGAAGGTGAGATAGTTTTTCTACAGCTTCTTCTGCGTCTGTTCCCTCTGCGTGTACTGTTATCTTAGCTCCTTTTTTTACTCCCAGTGAAAGAAGTTTTAAAAGAGATGTTCCTTTTACTCTTTTTCCAGCTTCATTTTCTAACTCTATATTAGATTCGAATGTTTTTGCTAAACCTACGAATTCATTTCCAGGTCTAGTATGTATTCCTGTTTCATTTTTTATCTCTACAACTCTACAAGCCATTTCGTTACCCCCATATTTAATAAATATTATTTTAGTATAAACACTACTCTTTCTAAATTTTATAACAATTACTTTTTTTTGTCAAGGATTTAATTCGAAGTAACCTTGTTTATACTTATTTGTATTTTTTCAGTTGCAAATAGGTTGTTTTCGTAAAAATGTTTTATTTATTCAAGGTCTATTTTTTACCTTTTATGAGATACTTTTTAACCTTTTTTATCGGATAATAGGACTCTTTCGCTTTTCTTATACCTTCTATACCGGAATCATCCTCTCTATTTACATAGGTCATATGACTCCATTCCTTCTCTAAAAAAATTGAATTTATAGCTTGATAACTACCACTATAAACTTCATCGGCTTTTTCAACATGAATTATTACGGTATCGTGGTTTAATTTTTCTCCTAAAGTATAGGCTACAACAATATCCTCAACATATAGAACCCCTCCAACAATATCTGTATTCTCTATATTTTTAAAAAGATTTTGAAGTCCCAAACTCTCACTTCTAAGATTCTCACTGTTCATACAATCTTTTTTTATACACCAAGATTCTTGGAATTTGATTACTTCTTCTAAATTATCTCTTCCTAACCTCTCATATCTATAGTTATATAGTTTAGTAAATTGATTTTTTTTATTTTTCTTTTTGCTATATTTTCTACCTTTAAGTTCTATCATATCTTGAACAGAATATACATAATCAAAATTATCACTCATCTCTTCAAATTCATACTCATCAACATATTTTTGGTAAAAATCTTCTGAAACAAAATTTATATTTTTATCTTGTTCCAAGAGATACTCTACACCTTTCTTCATATCTTCGATCTCTCCACTAGAAGATAACGGCATAAAATAATCACTCTCTGAAAGATAATTTCCTCTTA
>JBOFTG010000060.1:0-5645 GCA_051651945.1 Fusobacteriaceae bacterium
TGGCATCAGATTCGTGAATATCTTTTGTAACCTCTCCTGTTATCTTGTTTTTTCTCTCAGCCATAAGTTTCAGTGCAAATTCTGTAGGCATATTCAAGAATATAACTAAATCTGGTTTAGGAATTCCAATTTTTCCATATTCTAAATCTTCTAACCAATTAAGATATTGAGTTTTTTCCTCAAATCCATCTATTTTTGATGCTTGATGAACCATATTTGATGTTGTATATCTATCTGTAATTATAACTCCACCATTTTCATAAAAATCACCCCAAGAAGTTTTGTATGAAGCGTATCTATCGATAGCATACATTGTAGATATTGGGTATGGATTTATCTTTCCAGGTTCTTTTCCAAACTCTCCAGCAAGATACATCTTTACTGGCTCACATGCGGGACTATCATAATTTGGAAAAGATATCTTTTTTACATTTACACCTATCTCTTTTATCTTTTTATATAAAATTTCACTTTGAGTTTGTTTTCCACTTGAATCTGTTCCCTCTATAACTATTATCTTTCCCATCTTCTCTCCTTAACTTTTACTCTTGTCTCTCTATCAGCTTTTTTTATAACATCTAAATCATAGGCGTCTTCTCTTTTATGATTTTTCATAGCCCACTCTATTATATCATATATCTCCAAAAATTTTATCTCACCTTTCAAAAACATATCCACAGCAATCTCATTTGAAGCATTAAAAACTGCTGGCATTGTTCCACCAATCTTACCCGCTTTAAAAGCTAAGTCTATCCCTTTGAATGTTTCTGTATCCGGCTCTTGAAAGTTAAGAGATGTTAATTTTTTAAAATCCAATTTTTTCAAAACTGAATTTTCTAATCTTTCTGGATATGTAAATGCATACTGTATCGGAAGTTTCATATCTGGAACTCCTAGCTGAGCAATCACACTGCTATCTTTAAATTGAACTAAAGAGTGAACTATGCTCTCTGGATGTACAACAACTTCAATATTTTCATAGTCTACTCCAAAAAGTTGATGTGCCTCTATTATCTCAAGACCCTTGTTAACAAGTGTAGATGAATCTATCGTAATTTTTCTACCCATCGACCAATTTGGATGTTTCAAAGCCTGTACTACCGTTACATCTTTTAAATCATCCCTCTTTTTACCTCTGAATGTTCCTCCACTCGCTGTTATTATTAGCTTTTCTACCTCGGAACGCTTTCCACCTAGCATAGATTGAAAAAGTGCTGAATGCTCACTATCAACTGGTATTATCTCAGCTTTAGGATACTCTCTCATAAGTTTATTTATATAATCTCCAGCAGCGACCATAGTCTCCTTATTAGCCAAAGCTATTCTTTTAGAGTTTTTAATAGCTGCCACTGTTGCATCTATTCCAATTGCACCACTTACAGCAGTCAGTAAGATGTCATGCTCTTTTAGAGAACCTATCCTCTCTAGCCCCTCATCACCTAGATAAACTTCTAAATTGGGATATCTCTCACTTATCTCTTTAAACCCCTTATCAGTTCCTACTGAAACATATTTAGGTTTAAACTCCTCTATCTGCTCAGATAATAATAGATGATTGTTATGAGCTGTTAGAGCCACAACTTCAAAACTATCTTTTGCTCCTCTTATAACTTCAAGAGCACTTAACCCTATACTTCCTGTTGATCCCAATATAGATATTTTTTTCACAACTCTCTCCTTTTAAAAAAGAGGATAAATTTAATTATCCTCTTTTTCTATCTAATTTAAAATTTCATTATCCTTTTACAAGATACGAAATAAACATATATGCTATTGGTAATACAAAAATAAGACTATCAAATCTATCTAAGATACCTCCATGTTCACCCAGTATTCTTCCTGAATCTTTTATCTTAAACTCTCTTTTAAATAGAGATTCTACAAGATCTCCAATCTGTATAAACATGCTTAGAGTTATACCTAATACTATTATAGCTCCTAAAGATACACCATTTTGAAAAAGAGAAAAATATTTCTCAATAAGAAGTAGTGATACTACAGTAAAAAATAGTCCTCCCAGAGCTCCTTCTACAGATTTTTTTGGACTTATCTTACTAAATCCATCTTTAAAAATCTTTCTTCCAAAATTAAGACCCGTGAAATAAGCAAAACTATCACATACCCATACCAAAATCTGAAGTACAAGTAACCATTTACCACCATTTGGAAGAGCAGATATAAGAAGAATATTTGAAAAAAAGAATCCTATATATATCACACCTAAAATAGTTATTCCAATTTCAGAACTTGAATTTTCAACTTTATTTTTCATCACTCTATATGCCATAAGCAGTATTATAATTGGAATAATCAGTTGAAAACTATCATAAGAAAATCCCATAACATCTTTGAAATATGTGTAGTTAACTATCGCTAATCCAGATAATATTCCGAAATTTTTATAACATTTTTTTCCAGATAGAATAGCCATGCTATAAAATTCATGCAATGCTATTCCAACTATTAAATTTGTAAAAATCAGAAGTGGTATTCCTCCATTATAATATATATATGCTAGAGCAGGTATTCCCAGCAGTGCTATTAATATTCTATTTAACATCTATAACTCCTCCGAACCTTCTCTCTCTTTTTGTGTAACTTTCAATTGCTAGTTCTAAATCTCTTTCATCAAAATCAGGCCATAATTTTTCTGTTATATATATCTCTGAATAAGCTATCTGCCATAAAAGAAAATTTGAAATTCTTATCTCGCCACTAGTTCTTATAAGCAGTTCTGGATCTGGAATATCATTATAAAGATATTTTCTAAAACTTTCCTCAGTTATATTTTTCTCTCCTGACTCTATAATCTTATTGATACCGTCAATTATCTCAGATCTTCCTCCATAGTTAAAAGCTAAATTAAGAGTTATTCCCTTATTTTCAGATGTATTTTTTTGAACTCTATCTATAGCATCTAAAAGACCTTGATTAACACCCTCTCTTCTTCCAGAAACAATAAATTTCACATCATTTTTCATAAACTCTCTCTCTTCAGTTTGAAGATATTTTTTAAAAAGAGCCATAAGAGCTCCAACTTCCTCTTCTGCTCTTTTCCAATTTTCAGTGGAGAAAGCATAAACCGTTAGATATCTTATCACAATCTTTTGTGAGTGTGTTAAAATTTTTCTTAAAGTTTTTGCACCCTCATTGTGCCCTACAGTTCTCGGAAGAAATCTTTTTTTTGCCCATCTCCCATTTCCATCCATTATTATTGCAAGATGTTGTGGAATCTCTTTTACCATATCTTTCCCTCCTAAAAATCAAGTAAAAATCCAGAGTCAAATAAAATCTCTGGATTTCTTTACTCAATAGATTAATCTTCGTAACCATTTGGATGTTCACTATGCCACTGCCATGCAGTTTCAATTATAGACTCAATTGAGTCATATTTAGGTTTCCAATTTAGTTCTTTTATAGCTTTTTCAGATGATGCTACAAGTCTTGCAGGATCTCCGATTCTTCTCGCTGTTACCTCTGCTGGAATAGCATGGTTCGTTACTTTTCTTGTAGCTTCTATAACCTCTTTAACTGAAAATCCATTTCCATTTCCAAGATTATAAACAGTACTATCTCCATTATTTTCAAGTCTCTCAAGAGCTTTTACATGAGCATCTGCAAGATCCATTACATGAACATAATCTCTGATACATGTTCCATCTTCTGTTGGATAGTCATCTCCATAGATAGCTATCTTCTCTCTCTTCCCAAGTGCCACTTGAAGAATAAGTGGAATCAGGTGAGTCTCAGGTGAATGATCTTCTCCTATCTCTCCTGTCTCATAGGCTCCTGCAACATTAAAATATCTGAGAGCCGTGTATCTTATTCCGTAAGCTTCATCTGACCATTTGAGCATCTTTTCTACAGCGAGTTTTGTCTCACCATATGGATTTGTTGGAACTGTTGGATCCGTCTCTAAAATAGGTATATTCTTAGGTTCTCCATATGTTGCAGCAGTAGAAGAGAACACTATTCTCTTTACTCCGTTTTCTTTTAGATGTTTTAAAAGACAAAGCGATCCATAAACATTATTTTCATAATATTTTAAGGGTTCAACACAACTCTCCCCCACAAGAGAGTCAGCTGCGAAATGAATTACTCCATCAATTGAATTTTCAGTAAAAACTCTTTTCATGAACTCATCATCTCTAAGATCACCCATTACAAGCTTAGCTCTAGAATCTACAGATTTAACATGACCTGTCTGTAAATTATCTAAAACAACAACCTCTCTCCCTCTTTCAAGAAGAGTTTTTGTAACATGACTTCCAATATATCCAGCTCCTCCACAAACCAATATCGCCATTTTTTCCCCTTTTATTCTGTTTTGTATTTTCCAAATCAATCTATTACTTAACTTTTTGAACTATCCCTATACCGTATACTGGTCCAGAGTGAGAACCTATTGTAGCACCTATATGATATCTATCCAACATCTCAACTTTACTTACTGCTTTACCTTCTTGATATAATTTTTCGGCATTATCATGTTCACACTGTGTTCCACCCCAACCTACATTTATCTTTATACTTCCATCGGCAGTTTGAGATTTTATTATTTTGTTCATAAATTTAAAAGCATTTCTCTCTCCAAAAACCTTTGTTGCAATAGTTACCTCTCCATCTTCTACCTTTAATATTGGTTTAAGATTTAGTAATCCACCTATCATACCAGCGGCTTTTCCTAATCTTCCACCTTTAACCAGATATTGAAGATCGTTTACAACAAAATATATCTTAGATCTTGTGTGGAACTGTTCAGCCCATTGAACAAGCTCATCATAAGGCACACCTTTTTTAGCCATTCTTCCAGCTTCTAAAATTTGATGTCCCAATCCAAATGTAACAGTTTTAGAATCTACTATCGCTATGTCATTCTCTCTATCTTTCATCATTCCCTTAGCGACTTTAGCAGCTTGCTGTGTTCCACTTAGCTTTGATGAGATTAAAATCGTTATTATTTTCTTATAACCTTTATCAAAAAGATTGCCATACATCTCTTTAAATTCTGCAGGTGATGGCTGAGATGTTTTTGGTATTACATCTCCAGTTGTAATCTTACTCCAAAACTCCTCTTTACTTATATCAACACCATCTCTGTAATACTCATCACCCTCAAGTTTTATCTTCAGTGGTATTATCGAGATATTTAGATCTCCTATAAGTTCAGATGTAAGATCTGAAGTTGAATCTGTTAATATAGCTATCTCTGGTAGTTCTGGATCTCTTTCTTCTATATATATATAATACGGATAGTTATCTTGACCTCCAACTATCTCTTTATACTTAACTATATCTTTTGCTTTTTTTAATGCTTGATTTCCCTCTTCTGTAGAACCTTTACCTATAACAGCAAATACATCTAGAGTTTTTTCATTTATATATTTATTATAGATATCTTCAATTAATCCCTTTAATTCAGAATTTTTATCAGTTATCTTGCCATTTACAAGAGCTATATAATCTCCAGATTTTATCTCTAAAGAATCTACTTTTGTATCTCTAACGGCTTGAGTAATTTCTATTGAGTAATTTCTATTTTTATCTTTTAGAACTTTTTCTATTAAACCTTTTCTATTTTTTAGAATATAATTACCCTCTAGCATAGTTGCTGTTTCTAATACAAAAATATCTTTGTCTGATCT
>JBOFTG010000061.1:0-1922 GCA_051651945.1 Fusobacteriaceae bacterium
GAGTTATGAGTTTAGGATTTTCAGTATATTTTGGTTTAGATAACACACAAGATGAAAATATACAACTATTAAAAGATGCACATAGATTAGGTTTCACTAGAATATTTACATCACTACATATACCAGAAGCAAACTATGAAGTTTTGAAAAAAGAGGTAAAAGAGTTCTTCGAGCTAGCGAAAGATTACAATATGGATATTATAAGTGATATATCTCCAAATACATTTACTTTCCTAGACTTGGAAAACTCTGATTTAGAGGGATTAAAAGATTTAGGAGTTAAAACAATTCGAATAGATTTTGGTTACACTGAAGAAGAGATTTCAGCTATGAGTCAAAATAAGTTTGGAATCAAAATTCAGCTTAACGCTTCTACAATAACAGAGAGTTTCTTCGAAAAGTTAGACAGATTATCTCCAAACTATAGCAATATAGACGCATTACATAACTTTTATCCTAGAAAAAATACTGGAATATCAGAAGAGTGTATGATAAAAAAGAATAATATGCTAAAATATAGAAAAATAAAAGTATACGCTTTTGTTCAATCGAACTATAGAAACAGAAGTCCTATGAAAGATGGGCTTCCTACTCTTGAAGCTCATAGAGATTGTGATGTCAGAACTGCTGGAAATCATCTTTTCGCAATTGGAAATGATGGAGTTTTCATAGGAGATTCTCTTCCAAGTCTCCAAGAGTTAACTAGCCTAGAATCTTTAGATAAGGATTGTGTTCAACTCAGAATTTCTCGGAAAGTTGAAGAACAGAGTTGTATCAGATTATTAGGTAAAATATACTCTTCAAGAACAGACTCTGCTAGAGATGCTATCAGAGCTGCAGAGAGTAGATTGTATTTAGAAAATTGCTCTATCGAGAGTGAAAATACTGTAGATAAAAAATATGGTGATATCACTATAGACAACAAAGGTTACTCTAGATATGCTGGTGAACTACAGATTGTTTTAAGGGATATTGAAAAGGATGAGAGAACAAATGTTGTTGCCTCAGTTCTCGAAGAGGATTTCTACTTACTAAAGTATATAGTTGATGGAAAAAGATTTTGCTTTAAATAGAATTAGGAAGTGGTAAGATGAACGTATTAGAGTATTTGAAACAAAATTATTTTAGTTTTACCGAGAGTGAAAAACTTATATCAGACTATTTTCTCTTAAATAAAGAGATGGTTATAAAACTATCTTCAAAAGAGATTGGTGAGCTAACTAATACGTCTGCTGCCACTGTTGTAAGATTTTCAAAAAAGCTAGGTTTTTCTAGTTTGAATGAGTTAAAATTGAGTTTAAAATTGAGCTCTCATAAAGAGGAAGAGAATTCTAAACTAAAATATCTCAATAAAAATCTTAAAACAAAAGATATTATATACGGTGTTCAAGAATCTATGCATAATATAATTGATAAAACAGCTAAATTGATTGATGAAAAAGAGTTAGATAGAGCTATTCAGCTGCTTATAAATGCTAAAAATATCTATATATTCTGTATTGGAGTTTCTGGATTGGTGGGACTTGATTTTTACTATAAACTAGTACGAATAAACAAAAAATGTACGCTCCATTCAGATTCACACCTACAGATAACTTCATCTGTACTGATGGAAGAGGGAGATGTGGCATTGGCTATATCATACTCTGGTAGCACGAAAGAGGTTATCAGCTGTGTGAAAAATGCTAAAAATAGTAATATCCCTGTTATCTCTATAACAAAATCCTCTGTTAACAATGAGTTAGAAGAGCTTTCAGATATTACACTTAAAATCCCTTTTGTAGAAAAGACCTTGAGAGAGGGAGCTATGAGCTCTAGAATATCACAGCTATCTGTAATAGATATGCTTTTTATTGGAATTGCTCGTAACAACTTTGAAGAGATTGAAAAAAAGCTAATCTTAACAAGAGAGGCTATCGAAA
>JBOFTG010000062.1:0-7060 GCA_051651945.1 Fusobacteriaceae bacterium
GATCTTTCACCTAGAGGAATCGAAAGAGACCTTGAACTTAGAAGTGGAAACTTCAAATATCAAGATCTAGCTGCATTTGGTCATATTGGTAGAACTGATTTAGATCTTCCTTGGGAGAGATTAAACAGAGCCGAAAATCTTAGAAAGCATTTCGAAAACTAATTAGGTAGATAAGAAAATAGAGGGGATAGACTAAATATCTATCTCCTCTATTTTAATTTTAATATTTAGAAAATTTTCAGTTATCTCTCGAAATTTATCTTTTCTACCAGTTATGTAGAAAATCATCTCTCCAATTTCATTTTCATCTCTTAATAATTTTCTATTTTCAAGATAATTTTTTAGTTCTACAGCTGTCTCGTATGCTGGATCAACAAGTAGACTAGACGGTATATATTTTTCTATTTCTCCTCTAATTATCGGATAATGGGTGCACGCCAAAATAACAGACTCTGCATCTTTCGGTATCTTACCTAGATATTTTTTTAACAACTCATCTCTCTCTGAATAGTTTTCCCAACCATTTTCTATCATTGGACACCACTCTTTACAAGCTACACTTACAACTTCTAGATTATCACTATATTTTGCAATCTCTCTATTATAAGCTCCACTAGAACATGTGTAAGGTGTAGCAAGAAAAGCTATTTTTTTTCGACTTATCTTCATAGCTTCTTTTACTCCAGACTCTATAACACCTATTATCGGTATATCATATCTCTCCCTTAATATATCCAAAGATGTTGCAGTTGCTGTATTACAAGCTATTACTATAACTTTACACTGTTTTTTTATAAGAAATTTTATTATCCTCTCGCAGTATCCAAGAATCTCTTCATGAGTTTTCTCTCCATATGGAGAGTTTTTGTTATCTCCCACATAGATTATATTCTCTTTTGGAAGAATATCTATTATCTCTTTTAAAACCGTTATCCCTCCTACTCCAGAGTCAAAAATTCCTACACTATAATTTTTTTCCATAACTCTCCTTCGTTCTAAAGCATATAGTATACTGAGAAGTAATTAAATAATGTCCCCCCCAGTACAAAAAGATGCCATATTCCGTGAGCAAATCTGATGTTTTTCATGGTATAAAAAACAACTCCTACTGTATAACTTACCCCACTACAAATAAGAAGATTAAGAGATATCGGTGTTATTAAAAGTTTTAGATCTTTAAATACAAACATAATCATCCATCCCATAAAAAGATATATGAAAGTTGACACTGCTCCAAATCTTCCTGTGAAAAATATTTTAAAAATTATTCCGAAGAGTGTAAGTCCCCACTGAATCAAGAATAAAATCCATCTTTTTTCACCCTCAAATGCTCCTAGAAGATATGGAGTATATGATCCGGCTATCAATATATAGATAGCCGACTGATCCAAAATTTTAAATATATTTTTAGCTTTTCCACCATTTAAAACATGGTAAGTTCCCGACATAGTGTAGAGTATTAAAATCGAGATACAAAATACCATGCTTCCTATTAAATATCCATTATTTCCAAGTCTTACCGAGTGAACCAGAAGTGCTCCTAGCCCTATCAACCCCAGAACAACTCCAAAATAGTGAGAGATTGCATTTATCCACTCTTCTAATCTTGTATATTCCAAGATTTTACCCCCTACTTTTTAATGTATTTGTAAACTTGAAAATCTTCATGCTCAGATATCTCACTTAACTTATATCCATAAGCCTCAACTTCAGGAAGATAAAGAGGATTTTTTGCTTTTTTTACCTCAACATGAGGTTTTAATTTAGAAATCAATAACTCATCCATAGTGTAGTTTTCTAAAAAATATCTATATATTGTCTCTCCACCACAGACAAAAACAGTTTTTTCACTTTCTCCATACTGTTTCAAAATTCCATCTATATCGGTATCTCTTTCTAAAACTAAAACCTCTCTTGTTTTTCTCATGAGTTCTACGGGTACACATAGTGCTGTATTTTTTCCGAAAAGTGTAACATGCCCAGATGTTGACTCTTTATAATATTTAAGTTCCTCTTTAGAGTGCCAAAGAAGACCATTTCCCTCAGGATTTTTATCACCTATTAGGTTGTTATCTGCTACACAGACCATCAGTTTTAGTTTTGCTCTTTTCATGTCCACCTCTTTAAATAGCTATCTCGTATGAGATTTTTTCTCCATATTGATAATCTTTTATCTCTATATCTTCTGGTTTAAAATCAAAAATAGTTTTGAAATCGTTGATTTCAAGAGTTGCTCCAGAATATTCCTCACGCTTTATTTGCTCTAAAAGGTTATCCATATGTCTATCATAGACATGAAGATTATGAATATTCCAGATTATCTCAGCTGGTTCCAATCCACACTCTAGAGCTACTAATTTATGAAGAACAGAGTATTGAAAAACATTTGCAACAAGACCCAATGCTATATCACAACTACGCTGTCTAACTTCAAGATAAAGTTTTTTTCCTACAACACTCCACTGAGTAAGATGTACACATGGAGTAAGAGCCATCTTATCAAGATCTTCTGGAATCCAGATTTCCGTCATTATTCTACGGCTATTTGGATTCTTTTTTAACTCTCCTACCACATAATGAAGTTGGCTTGGATATCCAAAAGTTTCAACACCTATCTGACTTCCATAAGCGGGTCCTATTGTTCCATCTTCTAGCTTCCATTCATTCCAAAATTTACAACCCAATCTGCTTAACTCATCTACATTATTCGATTGTAAAATCCATATCCAGTATATCTCTCTAATTGGAGCTTTATTTGGAGAAAATCTTGTTGTTAGAAGATGAGCTTCATCTCCCGAGTTATCAAGTCTAAACTGATAACCTATATAACTTTTGTAGTGAGCTGGTGTTCCATCTGCATAACGAGTTCTTACCTCGCCTTGACTCCAGATACCTTTTTCATCTACTGTTTTAACTATATCTTTGTAAATCTTATCAAATTTTGCCAAATCTTATCTCCTCTCAACTCTTTATCTAAATTATTTTTTTAACTCCTCTTCTAAAAGATCTAGAAGTCTGTGGAACTCTACAGCTATCGCTTTAAAACTTTCCGGATTAGATAGATCTGCACCAGCTTTTTTTAGCTGATTCATAGGATGATCATTTCCTCCAGATTTAAGAAGAGTTAGGTAACGCTCTTTTGCTGATGCTCTCTCTTCATCACTATATTTTTTATCTGTTACTGCACTATAAAGTTGAGCTGATGCTGCAAAACTTGTTGCATACTGATATACATAGTATGGAGAGTTGTAAAAATGTGGGATTCTTGCCCAAATCATCTTTTGTAACTCATCTATCGTTATTCCATCTCCAAAATATACTTTCATAAGTTCCACCATCACACCATCTAAAATATCTGGAGTGACAGGTTTTCCACTTTCTATCATCTTATGAACTTGATACTCATAATCAGCAAACATAGTTTGAACATAGTAAGTTCCCACAATATTTCCTAAAGCTTGCTCTATAAGAGCGATACGCTCTTTGCTATCAGATGTTTTTGAAAGCATATTGTCTAAAAGAAGTCTCTCGTTAAATGTAGAAGCTACCTCTGCTACAAAAATTGTATAACTGCTACTTGCATATGGTTGGTTTTCACTCGAATATAGTGAGTGCAGAGTGTGACCAAGCTCATGTGCTAGAGTATAAACTGCATCCATAGTCTTGTTGTAATTTAGTAACATATACGGGTGTACATCATATATATTTATAGAATATGCTCCACTACGCTTGTTTTCTGTTTCATATACATCTAGCCAACCATCACTTATAGCTTTTGAAAGTTTCTCTGTATACTCTTTTCCAAGAGGTTTTACAGATTCTAAAACCATATCTTTCGCTTCATCATATGAAAACTCACGGTCGTAGTCAACTATATTTATAGAGTTATCATAATAATGATACTCACGAAGTCCTAGATTCTTTTTTCTGATATCTATATATCTGTGTAGAGCATCTGTATTCTCTCTTGTAGATTTTATAAGAGTTTCATATACATCTGTCGGAATATTTTTAGGCTCAAGAGCTCTATCTAAAGTTGAATTAAAGTTTTTTGATTTAGCTGAAGCTACACCTCTTTGAACTATACCTCTGTAAATTGCACCATAGGTATTTCTATTATCTTTAAAAGAGTTATAAAGTGCTTCAAAAACTCTTTTTCTATTTTCTTGATTTCTATCTGTCGAGACAATTTTCGAGTACACACCATTAGTTACCTGTATCTCCTCTTCAGATTCATTTCCATCTTTATCTAAAAGTTTTACCTTATTCCATTTTATATCTGAAGTTGAAAGCTCTGAATATATATCATTTACAGCTCCGTTGAATTGTGAGTAATATGATAATAATTTTTCACTTTTCTCATCTAAAACATGGGCTTGAAGTCTGTAAAGCTCCATAAGTGAAAATCTGTGTGGCTCTAACTCTTTATTTTCATCTATCCAAGCAACCATAGTTTCTTTTGGAATTATCAGTATCTCGGGTGTTATCCATGAGGTAACTATCTGAAATTGAGTATAAATCGCTTCTATCTCTTGAAGTTTTTCTGAAGCTTGGCTATCTTTTGAATTTAAATCTTTCATAAGATATGGATATAGATATACTTTATCTGTAACTCTTGATAACTCCTCATCTTTTTTTAAGAGTTCCATAAACTTCTTTGGATCTTTTGATATTTCGCCCTTATAAGATGGTATCTCAGCCATCAGTTTTTTCATCTTCTCTACATCATTTTCCCAACTCTTCCAATCGCTATATATATCAGTTAAATCCCATTTATACTTAGATTTTATCTCATCTCTTTTTAACATCTTCTCAACTACCTCCATCTCTTTTTTGTTTTTGAAATTTTCCCAATAAAAAGTCCCATTAAATCCTAGGAATATTATAGCACCTATCAATAGTAGTTTTTTCATAATTACCTCCGCTAATATATTTTACCCTATTTTTCTAAAAAAACAGAGTATAATTTTATATCTTATCAGTCGGAAGTATCTTATTAAGTATTACCCCTATTAATGCTGCTATTGCAAGCCCTGATAAAGATACCGTTTTCCATATTACAACATTATCTATAGCTATTCCCAAAACAAATATAAGTGATGCTATCAGAAGATTTCTAGAATGTGAAAAATCTATCTCGGCTTCTATCAATGTTCTAACTCCAACAGAGGCTATCATACCAAAAAGTATTATAGATATTCCTCCCATTACTGGCACAGGAATTGTCTGTAACATAACTCCAAACTTCCCTATAAAACTAAGAGCTATTGCATAACAAGCAGCTATTCTAAGAATCGATGGATCGTAAACTTTTGTTACAGCCAAAACTCCTGTGTTCTCTCCATAAGTTGTATTAGCTGGTCCTCCTAAAAGTCCTGCTGCTACAGTTGCAACTCCATCTCCTAAAAGTGTTCTTGAAATTCCAGGATTTTCAAAGAAATTCTTTCCTACCACAGCTCCATTGGTTGTGATATCTCCTATATGCTCTATAAATACCACCAAAGCTATTGGTGCAATCGCCAATACAGAAGTGAATGAAAACTTTGGAACAGTTAAAAGATCTCTCATGGCATCAGAAGATAGACCTATCCATTTAGCATTATCTAAAAGACTCATATCTACCATTCCCATAAAGTATGCTACCACATATCCTAAGATTACAGAAATAAGAATCGGCACCAATCTAAAAAAAGATTTTTCTAAGATAGATATTGTTATCATAGAAATTACAACTATAAGAGCTACAAATAAACTCTTCATATCGAAAACTCCGTTTAAATATCCAGCCATACCGAGAGCTACCGGACTCATTCTAAGACCTATTACCATAATAATCGGTCCTACCACAACCGGTGGAAAATATGATTTAACTTTCTCTACTCCACAAACTTTTATAACATAAGACATTATCATGTAAACTATTCCAGCAGATATAACTCCACCTTTTACAGCTCCTATTCCGCCCTCTTTAAGAACAAGAGATAACGCACCTATAAAAGCGAAAGATGATCCTAAAAATACTGGAACTATCCCCTTTGAGCAGAGATGAAAAAGTAATGTTCCTATCCCCGCACTCAAAAGTGCTATTGATGGATTTAATCCTGTTAAAAATGGAACAAGTACCGTAGCACCAAACATAGCCAAAACATGTTGCAGTCCTAAAATCATTTTTGTTTTTTTGTTAATTATCATTTCTCTCCCCTTTTATCTGTTTTTTAAAATTCCTAATAAAATTCCACTATCAAAACTTATTTTGCAGATATCGTTATCTATTATATTACTCATACAGATTGATTCCCACCTCTGAAGATTATAGTTTTCTAGTGGATAACTAAAACCTCTTAAGGTTAAATTTTTTACCTCTTCACTCATAGGAATAAAAGAGATCTTCTGATTTTTCATGCTCTCAATACTACAATTTTTTTGAACCGAAAAAATACTCTCTTCATCTGTTAAAAATATCAAGTTCGAATATTTTGTAATAAGATTTAGGTTTGTAAGTTCATGAGCTCGGTCTCCACCGAGTCCTCCTATTATATAGATATCTCTATATCCCAAGCTATATACATGTCTAATTAGAAGCTCTCCATCTGTATAGTTTTTATCTTTCTGAAATTTTTTCAATTGTATACCTCTATCTTCTGCTTCCTGCAATTCAGATAAATCTATTGAATCCATATCTCCCCATATCTCTTTTGGAATTAGATTTAGTTTTTTACAGTGACGATAACCTCCATCTGCACAGTAGATATCGCCTGGCTTCTCCGATATATAATTTTTGAAAAATAATTTATCTCCCTCTAGCTCTCCGTTAAGAAAAAGATAGACAGCACTCTCCACTAATCATCATCCTCCTCAGTATCTACAACTATAAATACCGGAAGATGATCAGAAATCTCTTTTTTACTTTTTTTGTAATCTCCACCTGTGAAATCATATTTCCCACTTTTTCCCTTGAACTCTTTTGTATGGATTGTTGAGAGAAAAATATTATCATATGCACTTGCCAATCCTTTGTTTCCATTTGTATTTTTTAATGTTGGATCCACGGCATATATTA
>JBOFTG010000063.1:0-2169 GCA_051651945.1 Fusobacteriaceae bacterium
CATCCCTGGTTTTACCATAATTATATCAGCACCCTCGTCTATATCATTTTGAGCTTCAACCATATATTCTCTAGAATTTCTAAAATCCATCTGATAACTTTTTCTATCTCCAAAACTTGGAGCTGAGTCGGCAGCTTCACGGAATGGCCCATAATAACTTGATGCATATTTCACACTATATGACATTATAGGAATATCAACATAACCCTCACTGTCAAGTGTCTCTCTTATTTTTTTAACTCTTCCATCCATCTTATCCGATGGAGCAACCATATCAGCACCTGCCTTTACATGAGAAAGTGCAATCTGTGATAGATATTTTAAAGTTACATCATTTAAAACTTTCTCTCCCGATAAGATTCCACAATGCCCATGAGATGTATATTCACACATACACACATCAGTTATAAGTAGAAATTCTGGAAACTCTTTTTTTATATATCTAAGTGCATTTTGAATTATCCCATTTTCATTATAGGCTTCTGTTCCTATTTCATCTTTTTTTTGAGGAATTCCAAAAAGCAGAAGAGATTTTATTCCTATACTTTTAAGATGTTGAAGTTCTGGTTTTAACATATCTATAGAGACTCTGTATTGACCTTTCATAGAACTTATCTCTGTTCTAATAGATTCACCCTCCTCTATAAATATAGGATATACCAAATTTTTCATAGAAAAGTCTACATTACTTACAAGGTCTCTTATTATCTTATTACCTCTTGTTCTTCTTGTTCTATTAAACATTTTTTTCTCCTTTTATAACCGAAACTATCCCTTCCACATCATACTCTTTTGCTTCAAGTGATACATCCATTCCTAATTTTTTCATAGTTTCACTTGTTACAGGACCAATAGAGACAAGCTTTATATCTTTTAAATATGACACATCTCCTTCTAAAGATTCATATAAAGCTTCTACAGTCGATGAGCTCATAAGAGTTACATACTCAACTTCTTTTAAAGCTTTAACTGTGATATCTTTTTTCTCTATTATTTTTTGTGTAGAGTAAGCTTCATATTTATTGAATTTAAGATTGTATCTCTTCTCCCACTCTTCACAATTGCATGGTGAGATATCTGAAGTTACAATCAAAACTTTATCTTCTATATTGGTAAACTTACAACTTTCTTCTACCAATCTATCAACTCTGTACTCGTTTGGTATAAAATCAGGTATTATCTTATACTCTCTTAAAACTTCATCCGTCTTCTTTCCAACAACACCTATTTTTTTATCTCCTAAAGTTCTAAGATCAACTATCTTATCCATAAAATTTCTAACTCCATTTGGAGAGTTAAAAAGTATACAGCTATAATCTTTCAGAAAATCTTTATCTAATTTATTTTCATTTGGAACAATTTTTATAAGAGGAAACTCTTTTACAGATGCACCCTCTCTTCTGAAAAGCTCTGACATCTCATCACTTTGAGTTGAGTCTCTTGTCACCATTATTCTCTTTCCAAAAAAATCTTGATTCTCTCTCCACATAAACTCATCTCTAAATTTAACTACATCACCAACAACTATTATAGCTGGTGGAACTATAACTTTCTTTTCAGCTATCTCAACTATATTTTCCAAAGTACCCTCTGTTACTCTTTGAAAAGGTGTTGTTCCTTTTTCAATTATTGCAACAGGTGTTTTTGGATTTTTTCCATTTATTTTAAGATCCTCTGATATTCTACCTAAATTTTTTATCCCCATCAGAAAGATAAGTGTTCCTTTTAGTTTTGAGATTACAGAAAAATCATGCCACTCCTCTCCATCAGCAGTATGACCTGTGAAAACATGAAAAGATTTTGAAACTCCTCTATGAGTAACAGGTATACCTGCATATTCAGGCACAGCTATACTTGAACTTATTCCGGGAATTATCTCAAAAGGTATCGCATTTTTCTTAACTTCCTCTATCTCCTCTCCACCTCTTCCAAATACAAATGGATCTCCACCTTTTACTCTTGCAACTATTTTTCCCTCAAGAGCTTTTTCAACTATCTTTTTATTTATCTCATCTTGAATAAGTCCACCCTCTGTATTCATCTTCCCCAGATAGATAAATTCAGCTCCTGGACTTGCAAGTTTCAATATTTTCTCATCTATGAGCCTATCATATATTATACAATCTGCGATTTCTATGCATCTCTTTGCTTTAAGAGTAAGAAGTTCTA
>JBOFTG010000064.1:0-3436 GCA_051651945.1 Fusobacteriaceae bacterium
ATTGAAAAAGGTTTTGTTGCAAGTTCTGAAAGTTCAGCTTTTGAAATTGTAGGAGCAGAATATGTTAAGAGTTTAAAACCAGGGGAAGTTTTAAAAATTTCTAAAGATGGATTAGAATCAAGTTTCTATACAGATATAACTCAAGATAAGATGTGTGCTATGGAATATATCTATTTTTCAAGACCCGACAGCAGTATCAATGGAATTAATGTTCACACTTCTAGAAGACAATCTGGTGCTATTCTTTGTGAAGAATCACCTGTTGAAGCTGATATAGTTATAGGAGTTCCCGATTCCTCTCTTTCGGCAGCTATGGGTTATTCAGATATTTCCGGACTACCTTATGAGATGGGGCTTGTAAAAAATCGTTATGTTGGAAGAACTTTTATCAAACCTAGTCAATCTCAAAGAGAACGTGGAGTTAAAATGAAACTCTCTGCTATGGAAGCTGTTGTAAAAGATAAAAAAGTTGTACTTGTTGATGATTCTATTGTTCGTGGAACAACTTCTAAACATATAATAAAACTTTTAAAAGAAGCTGGTGCTAAAGAGGTTCATATGAGAGTAGCCTCTTCTGCAATAATAAGTCCTTGTTTCTATGGTGTGGATACTTCGACATATAATGAACTTATCAGTAGTAGAATGGATATCCAAAAACTCTGCGATTTTATAGGAGCTGACTCTTTAGCTTTTCTCTCTTTAAAAGGAATGAAAAAAGCTTTTGGAGAAAATCTATGTGTTGCATGTTTTACTGGAGAGTATCCTACAAGTGTATTTAGTTTACTAGAAAATTTAAAAAAAGGTGAAAATAATGAGTAAAAAATATATGGAATCTGGTGTAGATTTAGAAGCTGGTTATGAATCTGTTCGTAGAATTAAATCTCATGTTGCAAGAACTGCTATAAAAGGTAGTATTGATAGTTTAGGAGCTTTTGGAGGTATGTTTGACCTCTCAGTTTTAAATCTTAAAGAGCCTGTTCTAGTTAGTGGAACTGATGGTGTTGGAACTAAACTTATGCTAGCTTTTCAAATGGATAAACATGATAGTATCGGTATTGACGCTGTTGCTATGTGTGTAAACGATGTTCTTGTTCAAGGTGCTTTCCCTCTATTCTTCTTAGATTATATAGCTGTAGGAAAAAATCATCCAGCACAAATTGAAGCCATTGTTAAAGGGGTTGCTGATGGATGCGTTTCTGCTGAATGTGCTCTTATCGGTGGTGAAACTGCCGAGATGCCTGGAATGTACAGTAATGGACATTATGACATCGCAGGGTTTACTGTGGGTGCTGTTGAAAAATCTAAGTTAATTACTGGGAAAAATGTTATACCTGGAGATGTCATCATAGGTCTTCCCTCTTCCGGAGTTCACTCTAATGGATTTTCTCTTATAAGAAAAATTATAGAAGATAAAAAATTAAATCTCAACAACATATATGGAAAACTAGAAAAAAACTTAGGTGAATCTCTTTTAGAACCCACGAAAATATATGTGAAAGCAATAAAAAATCTTTTAAATTCTGTTAATCCCCATGCTATGTGCCACATAACTGGAGGAGGTTTTTACGAGAATGTGCCTAGAATCTTACCTTCAGGATGTATGGCTGAGTTTCTTATTAAAAATATTGAAACTCCTGAAATATTTAAAATTCTTCATGAAATAGGAAAAGTTCCTATGGATGAGATGTATAATGTTTTCAATATGGGAATTGGATTTATGATAGTTGTAGATCATAATGATGTTGAAAAAACTCTAGAAAATTTAATAGCTATAGGAGAAAAACCCTCTATTATAGGTCATATCAAAAATGGAGAAGGGGTTCAGCTAACATGGTAAAAGTAGCTGTTTTCGCTTCTGGAAATGGATCTAATTTTCAAAAACTTGTTGATTCACAAAGAGAAAATATCCATTCTGAATATAAAATTGAGATTCTTATTACTGATAAAAAAGATGCAGGGGTTCTTGAGAAAGCAGAAAAACTTGGTGTTTCTGCTTTCTTCATAGATCCAAAAAAATATGAAAAAAAATCTTTTTTCGAAAAAGATATAGTAAAAATTTTGCATGAAAAACAAATTGAACTTATCGCTCTTGCTGGTTATATGAGAATTATTGGAACTACTTTATTAGAAAATTATGAGAATAAGATAATCAATATACATCCAGCTTATCTTCCAGAATTTCCTGGTAAAAATGGAATAGAAGATGCTTATCTTTCAAAAGCTGACCAAACAGGAGTAACAATCCATTATGTAGATTCAGGAATTGATACTGGAAAAATAATCTATCAAGAGAGAGTTGTTATCAATAGAGATCAGCCTCTCTCATATTTGAAAAAAAACATTCATAAGGTAGAGCATCATATCTATCCTATGATTTTAAATAAAATTTGTGAAAATTTATAGGGGGATTTATGAAACGTGCACTTATTAGTGTTTCAGATAAAAGAGGCCTTAAAGAGTTTGCTTTAGGGTTAGTTGAAAATGGATATGAAATTATATCTACTGGTGGAACTGAAAAAACTCTAAAAGAGATGGGGCTTAATCCTATCAATATCTCTGATATAACTGGATTTCCAGAAATTATGGATGGAAGAGTTAAAACTTTACATCCAAATGTTCATGGAGCTCTTCTCTGTGTCAGAGATAATATCGAGCACTTAGAAGCACTTAAAAATAACTCTATTGAATTAATTGATTTAGTCGTTGTTAATCTCTATCCATTTAAAGAAACTCTTAAAAAAGAAGGGGTTACTTATTCTGAACTTATAGAGAATATAGACATTGGCGGACCTAGCATGCTTCGTTCAGCAGCTAAAAATCATAAATTTATCACTGTTTGTGTAGACCCCGAAGATTATTCTAAAGTTCTTAATGAAATTATAGAGCAAGGTGACACTTGTGAAAAAACTAAAAATTATTTAGCTGCTAAAGTTTTTCGTCATACAGCATCTTACGATTCTTTAATTGCAAACTATCTCACTGAAAAAGTTGGTGAACTTTTTCCAGAAACTTATACTGTTACTTATGAAAAAGTTCAAGATATGAGATATGGAGAAAATCCACATCAAAAAGCAGCTTTTTATAAAAATTCTATAGGAGAAGCCTCTCTTTCTGAAGCTATACAGTTTAATGGAAAAGAGCTCTCTTACAATAATATCCAAGATACCAACTCTGCCATAAATATTCTTAAAGAATTTTCTGAGCCTGCTGTTGTAGCTGTTAAACATATGAATCCTTGTGGTGTTGGAATTGGAAAATGTTTATCTATAGCATGGGAAAAATGCTATAATGCAGACCCTATATCTATTTTTGGAGGAATTATAGCTACCAATCAAATTATAGATGAAAATACAGCTTCTAAAATGGGAGATCTTTTTTTAGAGGTTATTGTTGCACCGAACTATACAGAAGAGGCTCTGAAAATATTTCAAAAAAA
>JBOFTG010000065.1:0-1702 GCA_051651945.1 Fusobacteriaceae bacterium
TGTTCTTAACAGGTTGCCAATAAATTTTAAAAATGAGATTGCTATCAACTGTTTCATAGGAATATTGAAAGAGTTCAATTATCAAGCTCACAAAGGGATAATAACTATAAAGAAAAAAGATCTTTGGAAGATGGCAAAAATTAAAGATGAGTATCGGGAAGATGTTGCAAAAGAACTTATAAAAGAACTTGCACATCCTCAACATATTCCGTATAAGGTAGGAGAAAATAGTTATAGGATAACGGGAAGTGTTTTTATATTTCAAGAAGATGAATATGAAAATCTTAAGATAGAGATTCCGAGGAGTTTTGAACCACTTATTTTTACTAAAAAAGATATGGATGTAATTGGAAAAGCAAAAGGAAAAAAATCCATGACGATAGAAGAGTTGGAGTACTGGGATAGTGTAGCCAAAAACAAGAAAAAAGAGATGTTTCTTTTGGAACAAGCAACTATCTTAGGAATTAAAGGAAAATATGCTAAAAGGTTATACATGCTCCTCAAACAATTTGAGAGAACGGGATATTTTGTAATGAGTATAGAAGATTTTAGAGCAGTTATGGAAATTCCAGAAAAATATACTTTGGCTTTAGTTAATCGAAATATTATAGCAAGAGCAAAATCAGAGTTAATAGAGAAAAACATTTTCAAATTTTTTGATTCTCCAGTTGGAAAAGGAAGAAGAAAAATTGAGAAAATCGAGATAAATTTTGAAAGTAAAGTATGTATTGGAATACTCTGTCTTTGACATTGAAAAACAGTTAGCAAAAAGGAGAGAAAAAATTGGAGAAGAGAGAATTTTATATACAGGGATTAGGGCTAAAGAATTATAGAAAATATGATGATAAAAATTTCACTTTCAATAAGCAATTTAATCTCTTAGTGGGAGAAAATGCAGCAGGAAAAACAACTATTTTAGAAGGAATAGCTACCTCAATAGGTGGATACCTGCAATGTTTTAAAGTAATTTTAGCAAGTGAGACTCATGGAATTAAGACTAAAGACGTAAGAGTACAATATAGAGATAGTGAAAACGGAATAACTGTTAATCAAAAATTACCAGTAGAAGTTTTAGGAAAATTTAAAATAGATGGTAGAGATATATCAATAAAAAGAATTAAGAAGAGCTTGAAGCAGGGAGCTACACTGGGAAAAAAAGAGAATTCAGAGATATTTTCAACCGTCGAAAAGATAGAAAACTGTATATCAGAAGAAAAAGAAGTAATTTTACCTGTTTTTTCATATCATGGAACAGGAAGACTATGGGAACAGGAGCATAAAAATTCTTCTAAGATGGAAAATCTGAGAAGAATAGATGGTTATAAAGATGCTTTAAATCCAAAATCTAATTACAGAAATTTCATAAGTTGGTTTGAAAAATTGGAAAGACATGCTTTTAACATGAAACAAGAGAACTCTCTTTTAGAGACAGTAAAAGAAGTTATAGCAACTACACTTGAAAAATTAACTGGAAGTGAAATAAGTAAAATAATATATCGAGACGGAGATTTAGAATTTTATTATAGAGAGCAGGATGAAGCACAGAGAGTAGGACTTTTAAGTGATGGATACAGAAATATAATAGGCTTAGTATCAGATATAGGATATAGAATGGCTATTCTTAATCCTAGCTTAAGAAATAATATAAAAATAACTCCAGGAGTCGTCCTCATAGATGAGATAGATCTCCACCTGCACCCTA
>JBOFTG010000066.1:0-6442 GCA_051651945.1 Fusobacteriaceae bacterium
ATAATAAAAGTAGTAGGAAGAGATAAAAAAAATCTAAATCAAAATATAGAAATAAGTGGAAAAGAGTTGAAGGGAAGAGCGGTTACAGGAATATCAATAAAAGATAGAGCAGGAGTTGAGACAGCTATAACACGGATTAGATAAAATTTAAAATTATAGGAGAGCTATGACAAAAAGAGATAAGATAAAGAATATAATAGAAATTCTTCATGAAAAATTTGGAGATCCCAAATGTGCATTAGAGTATAAAACTCCTTTTGAACTTCTTGTAGCTGTAATACTTTCTGCACAATGCACAGATATACGTGTGAATATAGTGACAGATGCTATGTATAAAAAAGTTAATACTCCCCAAGGTTTTGCCGACATGCCTTTAGAGGAGATAGAGAATTTAGTTAGGAGTACTGGTTTTTTTAGAAATAAAGCTAAAAATATAAAGTTGTGTAGTCAACAGATTTTAGAAAAACATGGTGGAGAAGTTCCGGAAGAGATGGATGAACTTACAGATCTCGCAGGTGTAGGAAGAAAAACAGCTAATGTAGTGAGAGGTGAGATTTGGGGATTAGCCGAAGGGATAACGGTGGATACTCATGTTAGAAGACTGACCAATCTTATAGGAATAGTTGAAAATCAAGATCCTATAAAAATAGAGCGTGATCTAATGAAAATAGTTCCCAAAAAGAATTGGATAGATTTTTCTCACTATCTTATTCTTCATGGAAGAGACAAATGTATAGCTAGAAGACCACGTTGTAAAGAGTGTGAGATAAAGGCATTTTGTGATTATGGAGTAAAGAATAATTGTTGACTGAAAAAATAAAAAATAATTCTTGACAGTACAAATAAAGAATGATATAAATTATGTGTAAGATCTAAAAAAAATTAGGGAGGGTTCACTTATGAGAGTATACCTTGATAATAATGCAACAACTAAATTAGATAGAGACGTCTTAGACGAAATGATACCATATATGACAGAAGTTTTTGGAAATGCTTCTAGTCACCATAGTTTTGGAAGAGAAGCTGGAAAAGCTATGACAGAATCAAGAGAAAAGATAGCAACAATTTTAGGTGTGGATCCATCAGAGATAATTTTCACAGGATCAGGAGTAGAAGCAGATAATTTAGCAATAAGAGGAATAGCTAAATCTTATAAAAATAGAGGTAACCATATAATAACATCTTCTATAGAGCATCCAGGAGTAAAAGAGACTTTTTCAGATCTTAAGAAAGAGGGATTTGAAGTAACTGTTCTACCTGTAGATGAAAATGGTGTGGTTTCACTTGATGCATTAAAAGAAGCGATAACTGATGAAACGATTCTTATATCTGTTATGCATGCTAATAACGAGACAGGAACAGTTCAGCCAGTTGAAGAGATAGGTAAAATAGCAAAAGAACATAAAATATTATTCCATATGGATGCAGTTCAAACTATGGGGAAAATTCCTGTAGATCCTAAAAATATTGGAGCTGACCTTATGGTGTTTTCAGCACATAAGTTTCATGGTCCAAAAGGGATAGGTGCACTTTATCTAAGAAATGGAGTGAGACTTGGAAAAACAATAACAGGTGGAGGGCAAGAGAGAAAACTTAGACCTGGAACATCAAACGTAGCAGGTATGGTTGGAATGGCGAAAGCACTTCAGAATGCTGTAACTAATATGAATGAAAATATAAGACATGAAGAATCGTTGAGAGATTATTTTGAAAATCAGATAAATGAGAAACTTTCGGAAATAGTTATCAATGCCAAAGGTGTAAAGAGATTACCTGGAACATCAAGTGTTCAATTTAGATATTTAGAGGGAGAGTCAATACTTCTTTCATTAGATTATAAGGGTATAGCTGTAAGTTCTGGATCAGCTTGTTCATCTGATGAACTTCAAGCTTCACATGTACTTCTTGCAATGGGGATTCCTGTAGAATTTGCTCACGGAACAATAAGATTTAGTCTTGGAAAAGATAATACAAAAGAAGAGATAGATTATACAGTTGGTGTAGTTGTAGAAGTTATCAATAAACTAAGAATGATTTCACCGTTATGGAATGAGTTCACTCAAAAATAGTAGAAGACCAAGGAGAAAATAATGCAATATACAGAAAAAGTAATGAAACATTTTATGGAGCCTCAAAATGTAGGAGTTATGGAAAATCCTGATGGATATGGAAAAGTTGGAAATGCAAGTTGTGGAGATATCATGGAGATATTTCTTAAAATAGAAAATGAAGTTATAACAGATGTTAAATTTAGAACATTTGGATGTGCTTCAGCTATAGCTTCATCATCTGTTTCTACAGAACTTGTTCTTGGAAAAACAGTAGAAGAAGCTCTTAAAATAACTAATAAAGCTGTTGTTGAAGAGTTAGGGGGATTACCTCCTGTGAAGATGCATTGTTCAGTTTTAGCTGAAGAAGCGATAAAGTTAGCTATAGAAGATTACTTGAATAAGAAAAAATAATATAAAATAGCCAGAAAATACTGGCTATTTTTTTTTGCACTTAGTATAATAAAAAAGAAGAAAATTTTGAAATTTTCAATATATTAGTATAAGAACAAAAATTAGATATCAGAGAGGGCGAAAATGAAAAAAATATTATTAGGTATGTTAATCATAGGAGCAACAGTATTTCCAGCAACAAAAACAGTAAAAACAAAAATTTCAAAAGCAAAAACAGCACATGAGCAAGTAGATAATAGACCAGATTACCATGCTTATCTAGTAGGAGATCGTGAAGGTAATGTATATTTTTCTGAGAACATGCACGAGTTAAGACCTCTTGCATCAGTAACAAAAGTAATGACTATGCTTCTTACTTTTGAAGCTGTAGATAGAGGGGATGTCTCTTTAGAAGACGAAGTAGAGATTCATTGGAATGCTGCAAGACAGGGTGGAAGTATGATTCCCTTAAAAGTAGGACAAAAATTTAAGTTGAAAGATTTAGTTATGGCATCAGGAGTTCATTCTGCAAACAATGCAACATACGCTGTAGCTGAATATGTTGGTAAAGGATATGACAATTTTATTAAAATGATGAATGATAAAGCAAAAGAACTTGGACTAGAAGGAGAGATGAAATTTTATACTCCAGCAGGTTTACCTACTAGAATGACAAAAGAGGGTATGGATGTCGCATCGGCATATGGAGTATATAAGCTTAGTTTAGAAGCGGCAAAACATCAGGAATATCTTGATATTGCAAAATTGAAAAATCCTAAAATAGATGAAGATAGAATTCAACTAAGAAATAAAAATCTTCTACTTGGAAAACAAGGTGTAATAGGTTTGAAAACTGGTTACCATGGAAATTCAGGATTTAATGTCTCTATAATAAGTGAACTAAGTAATCTTAGAACTCATTATGTTGTTATGGGTGGGAAAACTCAAAAAATAAGAGATAATAAGATTTTAGAATTGATAGATAAATTTAACAAAGAATATAAAAACATAGAGATTTTAAATTCTAATAAAAGTATAATGAGTATTCCTGTAGAAAAGGGAACTACCACTTCAACTTCGGTTTATCCTGAGAAAGATTTCTCTTTTGTTTCAAATGAAGAAAATGATATTAAGGTAGAAACAGAAAATATAAAAAAATTAGTAGCTCCAATAGCTATAAATACAGAAGTTGGAAATTATAAAGTTATCTCAAACGGTAAAATAATAGATAGTGGAAAACTTTTAACTAAGGAGAGTATTGAGAAAAAAGGTTTCTTTGAAAATCTTATGGATAGATTTTAATGTTAAGAAAAATTATTTTTTTTCTAATTTATAAAGTGGTTTACAAATTTTTTTGGATATTCCCCGTAAAAAAAAATAGAGTTCTTTTTAGCTCGTATTTTGGGAAGAATTATAGTGATAGTCCAAAATTTCTTTTTGAAGAGCTTATAAGGAAGAGAGAGGATCTAGATATAATTTGGGTTCAAAATAAAGATAATATGGAATTAAGAGAAAAAAATGTGAAACTTATAGGTGCAAATACACTGAAATATCTTTATTATAGTGCAACATCAGCTTATTGGATAGATAACTGTCATGGCTATCATCTGAGAGAACCGAGAAAAGAAACTATATATCTTCAAACTTGGCATGGAACGCCTCTAAAAAAAATAGCTCAGGATATTGAAGGTGAGCAATATGATGTGAGCAGAAAAAGTTGGGAGCTCGAAAGTAGTTATTGGGATTATTTTATCTCTCCAAGTAGTATGCTTAATAAACTTTTTAGTAACGCTTTTAAAATTTCTGAAGAAATAATGATAAATGCGATGTATCCTAGAAATGAATTTTTTATGGTAGTAGATAGAGAAAAGATCAAGAGAAAGATTATTGAAAAACTAAGTATTGATCCCCAAAAGAAAATCATATTGTATGCTCCTACATTTAGATTGGGAGAGACAGAAAATTATAATATCGAGTTTCAATGTGAGAATTTAAAAAAACAATTCCAAAGCGAATATAATTTCTTGGTAAGGGTTCATCCTAATGTGAAAAAAATTAATCCTGGAATATTTGAAAATGGATATGTAATAGATGCCACTGAATATGATGATATTCAAGAACTGTATATATTGACAGATATACTTATAACGGATTATTCATCTGTATTTTTTGATTTTGCAATACTTAAAAAACCGATGATTTTCTACCCTTATGATTTTGAGAAGTATAGAGATGATGACAGAGGATTTTATTTTCCTTATGAGGAGACAGTTCCAGGTCCTGTATGCAGAACAGAGGATAGTGTTATAGATGAAATTAAAAATGTGAAAAAGAATCCAGGAAAATTTTTAGGTCATCTGGACCAATTTAATAAAAAATTTAATGATACAGAATTTGAGGGAAGTAGCGATAAGATACTTAAAAAAATAGGACTATTATAGAGATAGTCCTCAGATTGGAGGAGTGAGTGAACGGAATTATAAAAAATTATATTCTTAATATAGTGATAGTTTTTGCTAATATAATATTTCCTATGCTTCTTTTTCCATATGCTTCAAGAGTTCTTACAGCTGAAAACTATGGTAAATATTCTTTTGCTTTATCTGTTGTCAGTTATTTTGTAACTTTAGCAAATTTAGGAGTTCAATCATATGGGCTAAGAGAGTTGGCTAGAGTGAAAAATCAAAAAGATGAGATGAGAGAAAAGTTTAGTCAGATACTTCTAATTACATTGATTTCAAGTGTAATTAGTTTTTTTCTATATTTGGGAGCTCTACTATTACTTCCCAAACTTCAAGAGGAGAAGGGATTATTTCTTGTTATGGGTCTATCTATTCTTCTAGCTTTTATGAATTTAGACTATCTTTTTATGGCACTTGAAAATCACAAGCGTAGGACTGCAAGGCTTATAGCAACTAGAATGATCTCTCTTTTTCTTCTTGTCTTTTTTGTAAAAAAGCCTGAAGATTATATAATTTTCACAATGATAATGTTTATCCCAGAAATTCTTGTAAAAATTTCAGATGTATATTCAGTAAGAGAATATATAACTTTTAAAATAAAAAAAGATGAATTGAAAAGACATTTGAAGCCACTTTTTATAATATTTTTTTATATTCTCTCTCAAACAGCATATTTAAATATAGATTCTACAATGCTTGGAATTTTAAAGGGAAATAAAACTGTTGGATTTTACTCGGTATCTATCAAAATGGTAAAGATAGTTTTACCTATAATAGCTTCTTTAGGAATAGTTCTCTCTCCTAGAATAATAGAGAATATAAAACTTGGAAGAGATAGAGAAGTTAAACGGGATATAGAACTTAATCTGAATTTTATATTTTTTATTACAATTCCAGCAACTCTTCTCATGTTTATATTGGCAGATAATTTAATAATTATACTTTCTGGAATCGAGTACGCAGACTCTATAGTGCCCATGAAAATAATGTTGCCAGTAATAATATTTATAAGTATAAGTAGTTTTGCTTCATCTCAAATTCTTATTCCGACTAATAATGAGAAGAAAGTTTTAAGAGTAGCTTTGATTGGTCTTGGGTCAAATTTCATTTTGAATATATTTCTCATCCCTAGTTATTCTATAATTGGAGCGGCAGTAGCAACATTGATAGCGGAATTTATAGTATGTTATTTCAGAATGAAAGAGGTAGAAAAAATATTTCCAAATTATAAAGTATTTTCAGAAAGTAGAAATATATACATATATACCTCTATCTTTGCTTTTATAATTGTATGGGTATTAAGTCAGATTGATATAAAAATATGATTTTTAGCATAAAATATTTTAATCCAATCTTTTATAATGGTTATAATTTATAAGATTATATATTTAGGTTGGCTTATATACAAAAAAGAATACTTCACCTTAAAAGTAATTGAAATTTTTAAAAATAAAATATTGAAATAATATTTAAGAGGAGATTAGAATGAGAAAAGTTATAACGTATGGAACTTTTGATCTTCTTCACTGGGGTCATGTA
>JBOFTG010000067.1:0-3409 GCA_051651945.1 Fusobacteriaceae bacterium
TAACCATCTCTCTTATATCTTTATCTTTTAAAATCGTTGTTATTACCATTACATCGTCAGGATGGTATCCACTTTTTATTGTTTCTGCTAAAGATCTCATTCCATGAGAGTTATGAGCACCATCTAATATTACTAATGGATTCTTTTCCATAATCTCAAATCTACAACTCAAGTTTACACCGTCGATATTTTTCTCTATAACATTATCTTCAATGCCTATTAATTTTAAAACAGCGTAAGCTGTCAAAAAGTTTTTCACTTGATGTTTACCAAAAAGTGAAAAATAAAAATCTTTATCTTTTAACTTCACAACCGTCTTAAAATTTTTAAAATCTAAAAAATATTGAAATCCAGAATATTCCTGAATTGCATCAACTATTTTAAGTGGATTATTTTTTTTAATTTCTTCTATCAAAAAATCCTCTGCTTCACATAGGACAACATATGCTCCACTCTTTACTATTCCAGATTTCTCATAACCTATTTTTTCAAGAGTATCACCCAGCATCTCTGTATGATCATACCCAATATTGGTTATAACTGCATAGTCTCCATCAAGAATATTTGTAGAATCTAACCTTCCACCAATTCCAGTTTCTAAAATCAGATAATCTAAATCTACACAACTAAAATACTCTATCATCATAGCTGTCATTATCTCGAAAAAAGTTGGGGCTAATCCTCTTTTTTTGATTACGCCCTCTATTTTTTTAAAAAGTTCTATAAAAATCGAATCTTCTATCTCATTTTTGTTAAGAGCTATCCTCTCATTTACCCTTAGTATATGAGGGGAGGTGAACTTTCCTACATTATATCCACTTTTGAAAAGTATATGTTCTAGAGTTGCTGAAACAGATCCTTTTCCATTGGTTCCAGCAACATGTATTATCTTATATGATGGTTTTTTCCATTTCAACTCATCTTTAAAGATTTTCATGTTTTCCAAACCTTTTTTTTCTCCGCTACCGATATAGCTATATATCTTTTTCACTGTCTCTCTCATATCTCCGCCTTTTTTTAAAGAGCGTCGAGCATCTCTAAAACTATATTTTTCGAATTTTTAGAAGCTAAATGTACAAACTCTTTAAAATCCATGTTAGCAGTTCCATCAGCTTTATCTGAAAGTGCTCTGATTATTACAAAAGGAATTCCTAAAATGTAGCATACATGTGCAACTGCTGCTCCTTCCATCTCTACAGCACTGGCACTGAAAGTTTCTGAAAGCCAATTAATTTTCTCTTTTGATGCTACAAATTGATCTCCACTTACAATTCTTCCAAGAGATGATTTTTCTGAACCCATAACTTTTTCAGCTGCTTCTATCGCAATTTTTGAAAGTTCTGCATCACTTTTAAAAATAGATTCCTCCATTCTAGGTATCATTCCTGGCTCCATACCAAAAGCTGTACAATCAAAATCATGAGTAACAAGATCTATAGATACAACTACATCTCCAATATTAAGAGCATTGTCTACGGCTCCTGCAACTCCTGTAAAGATAACTTTTTCAACTTTAAAATTATTTATAAGAAGAGTCGAACATACAGCTGCATTAACTTTTCCTATACCTGATTCTACTAAAACTACCTCTTTATCAGAAATCTCTCCAACATAATATGTGAAACTTGAAATCTGAACTGTCTCTCTTATTTTCATAATCTCTTTTAACTCAATTATCTCTTCGTGCATCGCACCAATTATACCTAATCTCATAATTTATCCTCCGAAATTTTTTGTTCTATAGTCGTTAGAAAATTATAACACACTCTGTTCACTAATTCAATTTTAGAATAGTTTTTTTTATTGATATATGCTATAATTCAGTAAAAAATTGGAGGTTTCTAATTATGTATAAATTGCAGTATATCCTTATGTTATTTTTTACTAAGATAATAAAAATTATTCCCGAAAAAAGTAGATTCTCTTTTGCAGAATTTTTAGGCACTTTGGTTTATAAAACTGTTAAAAAACGTAAAATAATCGCTCTTGCCAATCTTAAACTTGCTTTTCCTGAAAAAAGTGATATTGAGAGAGAAAAAATAGCTCTTAAATCCTACAAAATTATGTTTAAAGCTTTTCTAAGTACAATCTGGTTTGAGGATTATCTTAAAGATGAGAAAAAGATAAAAATCGTCAATAAAGAATTTATCGATAAAGTTATGTCTGAAAATCGTGGTGCTATAACTGTTGCTATGCATATGGGAAATATGGAAGCTTCTGGTAAAATGGCTGATTTTTATCACTTTGTTACGGTTGCTAAAACTCAACGTAACCCTTATATAGATAATTTCATTACTGAAAACAGAAAAAAGCTTAATATTACCCTTCTTAAAAAATCTAAAAAAACTGGTGGAGAGTTGGTGAACTCTTTACATGAAAATTCTATTATCGCTCTTTTCAGTGATCATAGAGATAAAGGAGCAAATATCGAATTTTTTGGAGAGGAAACAATCGCTCCAACTGGTGCTGTCTCTCTTGCTCTTAGAAATCGGGTTCCACTTTTTATCTGTTACAATGTAATGAATGATGATAACTCTTGCACTACATATTTTTCAGATGAGATAAAACTTGTAGATACTGGAAATTTCAAAGATGATCTCAATGTAAATATGCAAACTCTTATGTATGAGATGGAGAAGATAATCACAAGATATCCAGAGCAATGGATGTGGTTTCATGATAGATGGGGGCTTTACAAAAAGATTACAGGGAAAAGATAGGGGGAATTTATGAAAATTTCAAAAAAAGAGTTTGGAAAACTTCAAAACAAAATAATTTTTGAGTACACACTTGAAAATTCTGTTGGAATGAAAGTTAAAATTTTAAATTATGGTGGAATAATTCGTGAACTTTGGGTAGAAAACATGGAGGGCGAATTTCAAAATGTAGTTTTAGGTTTTGACACCTTTGAAAAATATTTGGAAAATGTATCTTATCTGGGGGCTTCTATTGGAAGAGTGGCTGGTAGAATTGCCGGTGGAAAGTTTACTCTAAATGGAGAGATTTTTAAATTGGACAAAAACAATGGTGAAAACTGCCTTCACGGAGGAAAGTTTGGATTTCATAATAGAATCTGGAGTATTTCTGAAAATTTAGAAAAAGATTCTGCTCAGATAATTTTAGAACTTTTATCTCCTCACGGTGAGGGTGGATTTCCTGGAAATCTATCCGTAAAGATGGTTTATGAGTTGAATGAAAAAAATGAATTTACTATCCGATATCTTGCTGATTCAGATAGAATAACTTTTGCTAATTTTACAAACCATACATATTTCAATTTCAATAAAGATCTTTCTTCAATTTTTAATCATAACTTAAAAATTTCAGCCGATGCTTTTTGTCAACTAGAAGAAAATATGATTCCTACTGGAAAACTCATCTCTGTAGAAGGGAGCAGTTTTGATTTCAG
>JBOFTG010000068.1:0-3763 GCA_051651945.1 Fusobacteriaceae bacterium
TGAAGAATTTAAAGTAGACGTAATAGACAAATTTGTAACAGATTATCTAGAAGGAAGAACTCCGAATCCGTGTATGGTTTGTAATAGAGAAGTTAAGTTTGGAAAACTTTTAGAATTTGCAAAATCTAAAGGTGCAGATTTTATGGCAACAGGTCATTATGCTAAGATAGAAGATGGAACTTTAGCTATGGGAGATGATCCTAAAAAAGATCAAGTATATTTTCTTTCACAGATAAAAAAAGAAAATATAAAATATATAATTTTCCCAATAGGAAATCTTGAAAAACCAGCAGTGAGAGAGTTGGCAAAAGATCTTGGAGTAAGAGTATATGCTAAAAAAGATTCTCAAGAGATATGTTTTGTAGATGATGGAAAACTTTCTGAATTTTTAATAGAAAGAAGTAAAGGGAAAGCCGATAACCCTGGTAATATTGTAGATGAAACTGGTAAAATAGTAGGAAAGCATAAAGGAATAAGTTTTTACACTATAGGACAGAGAAAAGGTTTAGGGATATCGGGTGAAACTCCATTATATGTTATCGCTTTAGATTTTAAAAAAAATCAAGTAATTGTTGGTGGCAACGAGCAGTTGTTTAAAAATAGAGTAAAAGCAAGAGATATAAATCTTCTTGTGGGAGAAGAATTAAAAGATCTTGAAAAAATGGAACTTTTTGTTAAAACTAGATCGAGAGATCTTCCACATCCATGCAGTGTAAAGGTAGTCGGAGATAAATTTTTAGAGATAAATCTTGTAAATGAAGATAAAGTAAGAGCTGTTACACCAGGTCAAGGAGTTGTACTTTATGACAGTAAAAATAGGGTAGTAGCTAGTGGATTTATTCTGTAAAAAAGTAGGAGAAAATTCTAAAAATTTTCTCCTACTTTTTACATATCAGCTATTATTTTGAAATCTTCTCCAATATCTTTAACTCTTTTTTTATCATAAAAATATAATATTATAAAAGATACTATAAGAGAGAGAAAACTTCCAGTGATGCAGATACCTTGTGAAAATCTTGAAAACTCTAATATAAGATAACCTAAAATCATTGCGATGGTAGGAAAGATATAAACGATAAAAGAGAGTTTTAAAAGTACCATATCGTCGATTTCGATAGTAATTTCATCTCCTATTTTAAAATTAATATTTTCTTTTAGATTTATAGATATTGTCTGCCCATACCTATTCTCACCAGTGCATGCTGAACAGGATGCACAAGCTGAATCTTTATAAAATTTGACCGTGGCATAGCTGTTTTTTAAATTTTGAATAATTCCCTTTGCAATCATCCGATAAATCCCCCGTAATATTTTTTTATATTATATCACGGAAAAACCTTTTCATAAATATCTCTTTATACATTCTATACATCTTGAAAAATAAGGGTTATTATGCTAAACTATCTGAGTATACATAATATTTTTAGGAAGAGAGTGGAGTTGATGAAAAAAATATTTAGTTTAAAGAATATATATCTTTTAGCGATATCATATTTTATATGGACAGGGGTTACAGGAGAGTTGTTTTTTGGCTATAATATATCAAAATTTATTGAATATTATTTTTGAAGAACTCAGTATCTTATATATTCTATATTGATAACAAATTATCTTATATCATATGTTAAAAACAGAAAAAATAAATTTATTTTTACTATTATAAATTATTATACATATATAGGGGTGTTATCTGTTGTTTATCTTTTTATAATTTATAGGTTAGGAGTTTTAGCTCAGACAGATATAATGAAACTTGAATTAGATTTTATGTCTCTTTCATTATTTGAGTATAAGCTAGGACTTATACCTACTTATCTTAATTTTATTTCAATATTTAATGAAAATAAAAATATTTTTTATGGGATTTTTGGTCTGAATATTTTCAATTCTTTTTTATTAGTGATTTTGATGATGAACTGGGGAATTTTTTACCATTTGAAAAAAATTAGGAAGGGATATATCTTAAGAGAGAAGATGGAGAGAGAAGAGAGAGAACTGCAGGAGAAAATTGCTTTAAAAGAGATGTTGGAGAAAAAAGAGATAGAGAGACTTGAAAAAGTAAGAGAAGAAACTGAACGTATGATAAGAGAGGAAGTAATTAATCTCAATTTTGGACGTACAGAGTATGAGATAACTGAGATACGTGAAAAAATAAAAAAAGAGATGGAGGAAAAAAATGATACTAGCATCTAAATCGCCACGTAGAAAAGAGATACTTCAAAACTTTGGGTTTTCTTTTGAAGTGAAGAATGCTGATATAGATGAAAGTAGCTCTGAAATTGATATAAAAGATCAGATAGAAGAAATCAGCAGAAAAAAAGCATTAGCCATAGGAAAAATTTACTGTGACGATTATATTGTTTCAGCAGATACAGTTGTAGTTATAGATGGGGAAATTTTGGGGAAACCTGAAGATACAGAGGATGCATTTTCTATGTTAACACGTCTTTCGGGTAATATTCATAAAGTTATCACATCATACTCGATATATAATTTTCAAAAAAAAATAGATATTACAAAAAGTGTAGAGACTGATGTGAAATTTAGAGCGTTAACCAAAGAGATGATAGATTGGTATATAAAAAGTGGTGAACCCATGGATAAAGCTGGAGCTTATGGTATTCAAGGAAAAGGAGCTATGCTAGTAGAAAGTATTCAAGGAGATTTCTTTAGCGTTATGGGCTTTCCTATTGGAGATTTTATAGAGAGTATACAGCAGTTGGGTATAGAGTTAGAAAATTTGAAATCTTTTTAAAATAAAATTAATATGAATAAAGCTAAAGGAGAAAAAATGTCGAAATCAGGAAATAAGATTTTAAATAAATTTTTGGGAATATTTTCCGAGGATTTAGGAATAGACTTAGGTACTTCAAACACTCTTATCTGTAAAAAAAATAAGGGAGTAATTTTGAATGAACCATCAGTAGTTGCTATAAATTCAAGAACAAAAGATGTTTTCGAAGTTGGAGAAACTGCGAAAAAAATGATGGGGAAAACTCCGAGCTCATTAGAAACGATAAGACCTTTAAGAAATGGAGTTATTGCAGATTATGAGATTACTGAGAAGATGCTAAGATCTTTTTATAAAAAAGTAAGTGCAAGAGGTCTGCTTTCAAGCACAAGAGTTGTTATATGTGTTCCTGCTGGAGTTACACAGGTAGAGAAAAGAGCGGTAGTAGATGTTACAAGAGATGCCGGAGCTAGAGAAGCATATTTAATCGAGGAACCGATGGCAGCAGCCATAGGACTTGGATTAGATGTTTTCGATCCGTTAGGTCATATGGTAGTCGATATAGGTGGAGGAACATCTGAAATATCTGTAATATCTCTTGGTGGAGTTGTAAAAGCTTCTTCATTTAGAGTTGCGGGTGATAAATTTGATACAGCTATTATTGATTATGTAAGACAAAGACATAATATGTTGATAGGAGAAAATACTGCAGAATTAATAAAGAAAACTGTTGGAGCTGTAATAGAGCAGGAAGAGGAACTTTCAATAACTGTAAGCGGAAGAAATATTTTGAATGGATTACCTAAAGATATAACTATAACTTCTGATGAGCTTGTTCCGATGCTATCAGAACTTGCACTTCTTATTATTGAAGAGATCAAAGCTATACTTGAAAAAACACTTCCAGAGTTAGCTTCTGATATAAAAAGAAATGGAATCTGTTTAGCTGGAGGGGGAGCTCTGATTAGAGGATTGGATAGAAAAATAATGGATGCACTCTCTCTTAAAGTTTTTATAGGAGAGGAGCCTTTG
>JBOFTG010000069.1:0-3453 GCA_051651945.1 Fusobacteriaceae bacterium
CCTGTCATAGCAAGACCTTTTTTTACAGGTTTACCTATAGCAAGCGAGTATAATGCAAGAGCCATAGTTATTCCGGCAGACGGTCCATCTTTAGGTGTTGCTCCTTCTGGTACATGAAGATGTATCTTATTATTTTCAAAGAAATTTTTCCCATCTATTGGACACTCGCTATACTCACAGATATGAGAGCGTACATACGAGTAGGCTATCTCAGAAGATTCTTTCATAACCTCTCCCAACTGCCCAGTCTGTTTAAAGCCTTCTCCTACCTTACTTACAGATATCGCCTCTATATATAAAGTGTCTCCACCCATAGATGTCCAAGCAAGACCAAGAGTAACTCCAGGCATCTCTTTTTGATAAAGTTCCTCTTCAGAAAATAGTGGTAATCCAAGGTATTGTTCTACATTTTTTTCATTTACTTGAACTTTTTTAGTTTCTCCTTCAGCAATTTTTAGAGAAACCTTACGCATTACCTTTCTTATCGCTTTTTCTAAATTTCTAACCCCAGCTTCTCTAGCATATTTTTCTATTATATATTCTATACCTTTTTTATTGAAAACTATCTCACTCTTGCTCATTCCGTTTTCAAGAAGTTGTTTTGGAATAAGATGTCTATTTGCTATCTCAATCTTTTCTTCCATAACATATCCAGGAAGCTGTATAAGTTCCATTCTATCTAAAAGAGGTTTTGGAATAGTGTCTAATTGATTTGCCGTAGTAACAAAAAGAATTTTAGAAAGATCATATCTTACATCTAAGTAATGATCTAAAAAATCTCTATTTTGTTCTGGATCTAAAACCTCCAGAAGAGCTGAAGCTGGATCACCCCTAAAAGAGTTTCCTATCTTATCTATCTCATCTATCATTATTACAGGATTTGATTTTCCAACTCTTTTAAGAGCTTGAATTATCTTTCCTGGCATAGCTCCAACATATGTTCTTCTATGACCTTTTATCTCAGCTTCATCTACCATTCCACCAACTGAAAATCTATAGAACTCTCTATCTAGAGATGAAGCTATCGATTTCCCTATCGATGTTTTTCCAACTCCCGGAGGTCCTACAAGACATAGAATACTTCCACTTACATTTCCAGTTTTAACAATTGTACTTATAAATTCTAAGATATTATTTTTAACATCTTCAAGTCCGTAGTGCTCTTTATCCAAAATCTGTTTAGCTTTTTTTATATCTATCTTGTCTTGAGAATATACCCCCCACGGAAGTTCAACAATAGATTGGATATATGATCTTGTCACATGAAACTCTGGAGAATTCTTATCTATAAGAGATAGTTTCTGCATCTGCTCTTCAACAACTTTTTTAGATTCTGGTGATAAAGTTATCTCACTCAATCTCTTTTGAATATTTTCTAGCTCATTATCTTTCTCATCTTGCTCAAGACCTAGTTCTCTTTTAATGAGTTTCAGTTGCTCTCTTAGAAAAAATTCTTTCTGCTGAGTACTTATCTTATCATCTATCTCTCTTGATATCTTCATCTGAAGTTCTGAAATTTCAAGCTCTTTTTTTAACATTATAAGAAGTTTTTTACATCTGTTTTCTAAAGAGAACTCTTCTAATAATTCCTCTAGCTCTTTTGCCTCAGCTTTTAACATAGAAGATATCAGATCAATTAATATTCCAGGCTTATCATATGTCACATGGCTCATAAGAAGTCGAAGTTCCTCTTGAAGTATGGGATTCAATTTAAATATCTCTTTTAATGTTCCCATAATAGCTAACATATATGCTTTCACCTCATCACTTGGAACATCCTCTTTTTCACGGTGATGTTCCACTGCCCAGACAAGCTCACCCTCATTCTCAGATAAAGTTTTTGTTTTTTTAAATCTTGTTATTCCTTGAACTATTACTTGGATTGCATTTTCTCCAACACTATTAATCTTATGGATTTTTACAGATGTTCCAATCTCACTCATTTTAGATTTTAAAAAATGTTCCTCATTAAACTCTTCTGCATAAACTAAACCCAGAAATCCGTTGTTTTCATTTTGAGCTTTTGTTATAACTCCTATATAATCTTCACCAGTAAAAGTTATTGGTACCATTATATTTGGAAATATCGGTCTTGTTATAAGTGGTATTATTGGCAACTGATCTGGCACCATATCATTTATTCTTATAAGTTCAATATTTTTGTCTTGCATCTCTACCTCCTAGTTAATTTAAAATTTTCTAATACTTTCTTCTAAGAATAATCTTTAATTCCTTTTATTTTTGGAGGAAATACTCTTTAGTAACAGTATATTTTTCAGAGGTGAAATCATGAAGCCGTTTTTCAATTTTTTAAATGATTACTTCTTCATAGTAAATATATTTTTTTTTTTAATTATTGTTTTTTCACAAAAAAAAAGACCCATATACACAATCTTCTGGGTCATCATCTTAATACTAGCACCATATACTGGAATTTTTTTCTATCTTTTCTTCGGTCTTAGTTTTCATAAATCGAGAATAATAAAAAAATTTTATGGAAAATCATTTCTCAATTTCGATAACAGATTAGATAAAAAAAATAGCTCACTGAAATCTTTAAAAAGATGGCACCATCTAATCCAGTATCTCGAAGTATCTCAAGCTGGATTACTCTCATCTTACGAAGATGTTACCCTCTTCACATCTGGAAATGATTTTTTTTCAAATCTTATAAGTGATATCTCCAAAGCAAAAATTTCTATTCACATGGAATATTTTATCTTTAAAGATGATAATCTAGGAGAATCTCTATTCTCATCTATTATAAAAAAAGCTGAAGAAGGAGTTAAGATAAGAGTTATTTTAGACGGCACCAACTCGCTCACCTTAAAAAAAATCAAAAAATTTCGAGAACACGGCATTGAGGTAGAACTTTTTTCGCCCTCTTTCTTTCATTGGTTAAAGATTGCAAATATCCGTGCAAACTATCGTGATCACAGAAAAATAACCATAATAGATGGCAAGATTGGATATATTGGAGGATTTAATATTGGAAATGAGTATATTGGAAAAGGGGAGCTAGGAAGTTGGAGAGATAGTGCAGTTAGAATAAGTGGTACTATTATAAATGAGATCGAAAAAGAGTTTTCTCTATCATGGAATTTTATAAAAAAAGATAGCGAAAGTAATTTTATCTTTCCAAATTTCAGGACCGAAAACTATAAATCTGAAAATTATGCACAGTTAGTGAGTAGTGGACCAAATTTTCAGTTACACACTGCCAGAGATAATTTTTTAAAACTTATTTTAGAAGCTAAAAATTATATTTTTATAGAAACACCATACTTTGTACCTGATGAATCCCTTATAGAGAGTCTTAAAATAGCTTCTCTATCCGGAGTTAAAATAAAAATAATTATACCCGATAAACCTGATCATCCTTTTATCTATTGGATTAACCAATCTTTTGCAAGAGATCTATCAAAATACGGGATAAAATTTTATAGCTATTCA
>JBOFTG010000070.1:0-6928 GCA_051651945.1 Fusobacteriaceae bacterium
TGAAAAAATTGTTTTCAAGTTTAATTATCTTATCAACGCTCTTACTAACAGGATGTGGTTCAGAAAAATCTTCAGAACCGGTATCGGAAAAAAAAGATGAAAAAGCTTTAAAGATTGGAATAGTACTTTCAACAGGAGGGCTTGGAGACAAATCGTTTAATGATTCTGCTTATCGTGGGCTTGAAAAAGCAAAGCAAGACCTTGGAATTGAGTTTAAATATGTAGAACCTGTATCATCAGCAGAAGATGAACAATTCTTAAGTGAATTTGCAGAAGCTAACTATGATTTAGTAATAGCTACTGGATTCCAAATGACAGATGCTACTAACAAAGTAGCTGGTCAGTATCCTAATATTAAATTTGCAATGATAGATACAGCTATTGAGCAACCAAATGTAAAGAATCTTCTTTTTAGAGAAGACGAAGGGTCATTCTTAGTTGGAGCTATAGCTGGAATGATGTCGAAAACAGGTATAATAGGATTTGTAGGAGGAATAGATGTGCCACAAATTCAAAAGTTTCAAAAAGGATACGAACAGGGTGCTAAATATATTAATCCAAATATGAATGTCATATCTGTGTCTGTAGGTGGAGTAAATCCATTTAATGATCCGTTGAAAGGTAAAGAAATTGCGATATCTCAAATTAACCAGGGAGCAGATGTTGTGTATCATGCAGCAGGAGCTACTGGAATCGGAGTTATAGAAGGAGCAAAAGAATCTGGAAAGTATGCCATCGGTGTAGATTCAGACCAAGATGATGTTGCACCAGGAACAGTTTTGACATCTATGGTTAAAAATGTAGATATAGCTGTTTACAATACTGTGAAATCAGTAGTTGAGGGAAATTTCAAGCCAGGAAACAATATTTTTGGTGTGGCTGAAAATGGAGTTGGAATAACAGATTTAAGAAATACCAAAGATATTATAGGTACAGAAAATCTTTCAAAACTTGAAGAGATTATTACCAAGATAAAATCTGGAGAGATAGTTGTGAAATAATTAATAAAATAAGAGGAGGATAACTGGAGACAGCCCTCCTTTTTTGCTGCAAAAAAGCTCCGATAGTTGTTATTTTTTTAAATATAAGTTATAATAAACCAGCAACAAATATTTCCTGAAATAATGGAGAAGGAGGTAAGAGATGAGGGCTGTAGACATAATTGAGAAAAAAAGAGAGGGTAAAATTTTAAGTGAGAAAGAGGTGAAATTCTTTCTAGAAAATTACTCTTTGGGAAAGATTCCAGATTATCAGATGTCAGCTTTTTTAATGGCGGTTTATTTTAAGGGAATGGACGACAACGAACTTAAATATTTTACTGCTGAGATGATAAATTCTGGTGATACTATAGATTTTCCAGGAACAGATAAATTTCTTGTAGATAAGCACTCTACTGGAGGGGTTGGAGACAAGACTACCATAGCACTTGCACCTGTATTGGGAGCACTTGGAATGGGGACAGCAAAACTTTCGGGAAAAGGACTTGGTCATACAGGTGGAACAATAGATAAATTTGAATCTATAAAAGGGTTTAAATTCTGTGAGACAAGAGAGGAACTTATAGATCTTGTAAATAAGGTTGGCACAGGACTTATGGGAGCTTCTGAAAAAATAGTTCCTTTGGATAAAAAATTATATGCTCTTCGTGATGTAACGGCAACAGTTTCAAGTATTCCACTTATAGCGAGTTCTATAATGAGTAAGAAACTTGCAGTTCATGCAGATGCTATAATTCTAGATGTAAAAGTTGGTTCGGGTGCATTTATGAGAACTTTTGAAGATGCAAAAAAGCTTGCGGAGACTATGCATAAACTTGGAAAACTTTTTGATAGAAATATAGTTTGTATGCTAAGCAACATGGATGAACCTTTAGGGAATGCTGTTGGAAACTCTTTGGAGGTTATAGAGGCGATTGAAACTGTTAAAGGGAGAGGTCCAAAACTATTCCAAGATCTGATAGTTAGACTTGCAGCACAAGCTCTTAAGATGAAAGGTGATGTAGTTACAATAGAAGAAGGTATGGTAAAAGTAGAAGAGGTAATCAGTTCAGGAAAAGCATTGGAAAATCTGAAGGCATTTATAGAGGCTTCAGGAGGAAATCCAAAAGTATGTGATGATTACTCTCTATTAGAAGTTGCAAAAGAGGTGACTCCATATTTTGCCCAAAAAGATGGATATATATCAACTATAGCAGCAGATGAGATAGGAAGAGCAGCCATGATGCTTGGAGCTGGAAGAGCAACTAAAGAAGATGATATAGATCACTCTGTTGGAATAGTTATGAAAGCCAAAGTAGGAACTAAAGTAAAAAAAGGTGAGAAGGTTTTAGATTTTTACCATAAGGGAAATCTTACTGAAAGTATAATAGCTGTAGTGGATTCCGCTATTCAATATTCTTCAGAAAAAGTATTAGAAAAACCAATAATATTAGAAATCATAGGAGGATAAGCATGAAAATAAATAGATATATAGATCATACAGTATTAAAATCGGTGGCAACAGTAGAAGATATAAAAAAACTTTGTAAAGAAGCTAAAGAACACGAATTTTATGCAGTATGTGTAAACGGGTGCTATGTACCTGTAGCTTCAAAAGAGCTTCAGGGAACAGATGTGAAAGTTTGTGCTGTGATAGGTTTTCCACTTGGTGCTATGAGCAAAGATGCCAAGGTTTTTGAAGCTAAAAAATGTATAGCAGATGGAGCATCTGAGATAGATATGGTTATCAATGTAGGACTTATGAAATCTGGAATGCACACAGAAGTTGAGCAAGAGATAAGAGAGATAAAGGAAGCTATTGGTAAAAATACACTTAAAGTGATAATCGAAAATTGTTACCTTACAGATGACGAGAAGAAAATAGCAAGTCAGATGTGTGTAGATGCAAGGGCTGATTTCGTAAAAACATCTACAGGATTTGGAACAGGTGGAGCTACACTTGAAGATTTAAAACTTATGAAATCTGTAGTTGGAGATAAAGTTAAAATTAAAGCTGCTGGTGGAGTTAAAGATTTAGCTACTGCTGAAGAGTTTATAAAAGCTGGAGCAGATAGACTTGGTACATCTTCTGGAGTTCAACTTGTTACAACTGGAAAGATGAAAGAGGGAGAATACTAATTTTAGGAGGGAATTCCATGGACAAATTTGAAAGAGCTACAATAATAGTTTTAGATAGTTTAGGGGTTGGAGAAACTCCAGATTCGAAAGATTATGGAGATGCAGGAGCTAACACTTTAGGGAATATAGCTCTTGCAACAGGAGGATTAAATCTTCCTAATATGCAAAAACTTGGTCTAGGAAATATAATAGATATTTTAGGAGTGCCTAAAATAGAAAAAGCCACAGGAGTATATGGAAAAGCTGATGAGAAGTCTATAGGAAAAGATACAACAACAGGACATTGGGAGATAGCTGGAATAGTTCCAGAAAGAGGTTTTCCAACATATGCAAAAGGATTCTCAGATGAAGTGATAAAAATGATAGAAGAAAAAACTGGAAGAAAAATTTTGTGTAATCTTCCGTATTCTGGAACAAAAGTTTTGGACGATTATGGAGATGAGCAGATAAAAACTGGTGCTTGGATAGTTTACACTTCAGCTGATCCTGTACTTCAGATAGCTGCACATGAAGAACATATCCCATTAGAGGAGCTTTATAAAGCCTGCAAGATAGCTCTTGAAATATGTAGCGAGCACTCACCAGTTGCAAGAGTAATAGCAAGACCTTATACTGGAACAAAAAAAGGTGATTTTTCAAGAACAGTTAATAGGCATGATTATTCGGTAGTTCCTCCTAAAGTAAGTATGCTAGATAGAGTAAAAGAATCTGGGTTAAAGGTTATAGGGATAGGTAAGACAAGTGATATTTTTGCAGGAGTAGGAATAACTGATAACAGAGGAACAAATATAGATAATTTAGATGGGATAAGAAAAACTATAACTGCACTTAAAGAAGATAGCCGTGGGCTTATATTTACTAATCTTGTAGATTTTGACATGAAATTTGGGCATAGAAGAGATGTTAAAGGTTATAAACTTGCTCTTGAAGAGTTTGATTCTTTTTTACCTGAAATTATAGAAAATCTCAGAGAAAAAGAGATTCTTATAATAACTGCTGATCACGGTTGTGACCCTACATATGAGGGAACAGATCATACAAGAGAATATATTCCACTATTGGTTTATGGAAAAAATCTTAAATCTGGAGTAAATTTAGGAACTAGAAATAGTTTTGTAGATATTGCAGCAACAATAGAAGAGATGTTATTAGGGAAAACAGATATAAAGGGAAGTTTTGCATCAGAAATAAGATAATAAAAAATAAAAAATAGTTAGTGGGAGGAAAAAATGAGTATACATATAGGAGCAAAAAAAGGTGACATAGCAGAAACAGTTTTATTACCAGGAGATCCGTTAAGAGCTAAATGGATAGCGGAAACATTTCTTGAAGATGTAGTTTGCTACAATAATGTTAGAGGAATGCTTGGATTTACAGGGACATACAAAGGAAGAAAAGTATCTGTGCAAGGGACTGGAATGGGAGTTCCGTCAATATGCATATATGCAACAGAACTTATAACAGAGTTTGGATGTAAAAATTTAATAAGAGTAGGAACTGCTGGATCATATAGAGAAGATGTTAAGATAAGAGATGTAGTTTTAGCGATGTCGAGTTCAACTAACTCTGGAATTAACAGACTTAGATTTAATGGAGCAGATTATGCACCAACAGCTTCTTTTGAACTTTTCAGAAAAGCGATGAAGGCTGCTGATGAGAAAAATATCGCTATAAAAGCTGGAAATGTTATGACTTCAGATGAATTTTATGGAGATGACTTTGAATCTTATAAAAAATGGGCTCAATTTGGAGTTCTTTGTGTAGAGATGGAGACAGCAGGATTGTATACGGTTGCAGCAAAACATAATGTAAACGCTTTAACAATACTTACAATATCTGATTCTCTTGTAACAGGAGAAGCTACAACTTCGGAAGAGAGACAGACAACTTTAAGAGAGATGGTAGAGATTGCTCTTGAGGCAGCTCTTTAAAAAAAAGCTTTTAAGGAGATAAAATGGAAGAGAGAGAGATACTAGTTCTAGTAGATGAGGCTATAGAAGCTAGAGAGAGAGCTTATGCTCCCTATTCTAATTTTAAAGTTGGAGCAGTAGTTGTGGATGAGAATAATAATCATCACAGTGGAGCTAATGTTGAAAATGCTTCATATGGACTTTCTAATTGTGGAGAGAGAAGTGCTATATTTTCAGCTATAAGCAGAGGGATGAAGAAGATAAAAGTAATATGCGTGGTGGCAGATACTTCAAATCCAGTAAGTCCATGTGGTGCATGTCGGCAGGTTATAAAAGAATTTGCAGATAATGAAACTATAGTCATTTTAGGTAATTTAAAAAGAGATTACAAAATTATGACAATGGAGGAGCTTCTTCCATACGGATTTCAACTGTAACTCTAGGGAGAGTAAAATTGGAAAAAAACAGCTATTTTTATGAAATTGAAAAAATTTACAAAAATATAGCTCCAGATATAAGAGCACGATTAGATTATTTCAAAAATGTTTGGGAAAAGGGAGATGATAAGGCAATTCATGAAGAGTTATCTTTTTGTATATTAACTCCCCAATCTAAAGCTAAAAATGCTTGGAAAGCTATAAGAAATATGGTTGAAAATAATGCCCTCTATAAAGAAGATGCTGAGAATCTCTCTGATTATCTGAATATAGTTAGATTTAAAAATAATAAGGCAAAATATCTTGTTATTTTAAGAGAGCAGATGAAAGATGAAAAGGGAGAGATAAATACCAAAAGATTTTTTGAATCAATATCGGGTATAGAATCGAGAAGAGAGTGGATAGTAAAAAATATAAAAGGGATGTCTTATAAAGAAGCTGGACATTTTTTAAGAAATGTTGGTTTTGGTCAAGAAATCGCTATCTTAGATAGACATATTTTGAAAAATTTAGTAAAACTTGGAGTTATTGATGAAATTCCTAAAACTATAACTCCGAAACTTTATCTTGAGATAGAAAAAAAACTTAAGAGTTATTGTGAATTTGTAAATATACCGATGGATGAGATGGATATTTTACTCTGGTATATAGAAGCTGGAGAGATATTCAAATAAAAATAAAAGTGAGCAGATTAATTTTCTGCTCACTTTTATTTTTAATCTTCAGCTAAACTTGGGTCATATATATAATCTTTAAATTTTATTCCAAAAGTAGCTGCATAGAAAACTGGTATAGCTCCGAGACTTAAAACAGTATCTACCATAAGTCCAAACATAAGTACAGCAGCCAGCGGTTTAAATAAAGGACCACCAAAGAAGTAGAGTGGTAAAAGTCCAGCTAGAGTGGTAAATACAGTCAGTAAGATAGGACGAAGTCTTGCTTGGCATCCTATAACTATAGAATCTTGATCTGTTCGCTTAAGTTCCTCTTTTTCAATTGTTATTCTATCGATAAGTATAATACTGTGATTTAAAACAACACCGGCTAACGAGATAACTCCAACAATAGCCATAAATCCAAGATCCAAACCTGTAATTAGAAGCCCTAAAGAGCATCCTAAAAGAGATAGTGGTATAGTCAACATGATGATTAAACCTTTTTTTACAGAATTAAATTGAGCAATAACTAAAGTGAGCATTATGAGTAGGGCGACAGGTAATCCGGCACTTAACCCTTTTGAATTTGCTTCAGAAGTTTTCATCATACCAGAAACTTTATATTGCACACCTTTAGCTTCCCATTCGCTAGTCATTTTCTCTTTAATCCATTTATTGATTAGAGCATGAAGATCATTAGCAGTATAACCAGAAGCTATCCCAGCATCTACTTGAATAGCGTAATTAAGATCTCTTGTATAGACAAAATTAGGGATGTAGTTAAGTTTTAAATTAGCCACTTGTTGAAG